>JBFLZA010000041.1:0-23512 GCA_040756535.1 Cyanobacteriota bacterium | reverse complement strand
TCTTTTTGAGATTGGGGATAGATATAGAGTTGCTGTCTACTCTCGTCAAGTTCTAGCTTGCGGGGGGTGGTGTTGCGTTCTTGTTCCGGATCAGATTTGCGCCAGTAGAGGGTGATACCCCGAATTTGAGGGGATTGTAGCTTGAATTGCTCATCAAATCGCTGAGGTTCCCAGTCGAGTTCACTGATATCACCCGACTGAGGAATCAGTCGCTGTCGCCAAGTGATTTTTTGGTCGTTGAGGTTTTCCCACCATTGCTTGATAGTGGCGAAGTTGTTGCCGTTGTCAGGGTTATCGCTGCCTTGTTGCCAGATAATTTTTGCTTGCATGAGGAGCTTCTGAATAGGGGAAAGGGAGAAGGGGAAAGGAAAAAGGGTTCCTTATCCCCAATTTCACCTTAAAAAACGCAGTTTTGGTCACTTATCGCAATGACATAATGCGGCTATCTTGATCTAAGGACTGACTCACCTCCAAAACAGCCTGTCTTGCCCAGCGATCGGCTGCTATGATGTCATCTAAAGAAGGATTGGGACAATTGTCAGCTTGGTGGCGATCGCAAACGTATTCAATACAACGAGCAATATCCAAATATTGAATCTTCTCCTCTAAAAATAGCGCCACTGCCTGTTCATTGGCTGCATTCAACACCGCAGGCATCGACCCCCCTGCACGGCCGGCCGCATACGCGAGTTGCATACAGGGATACTTATGATGGTCAGGTTCCCTAAAGGTTAAACTCCCAGCTTTGACTAAATCTAGCCGTTCCCAATCGGTATAAATGCGATCGGGCCAGGATAGGGCATAAAGTAAGGGTAAGCGCATATCGGGCCAACCCAGTTGAGCAAGAACTGAGGTATCTTGCAGTTCTATCAGGGAGTGAATAATGCTTTGAGGATGGATCACAATGTCAATATCGTCGTAATCCATACCGAAGAGGAAATGAGCCTCAATCACTTCCAATCCTTTATTCATTAAAGTGGCAGAGTCTACCGTAATCTTGCGTCCCATTGTCCAGTTGGGATGCTTCAAAGCGTCGGCAACTTTAACTTCTGCTAACTTTTCCACCGGCCAATCCCGGAAAGCACCGCCAGATGCCGTCAGCAGAATTCGTCGCAAACCCCCATCGGGTACACCTTGGAGGCACTGAAAGATGGCAGAATGCTCGGAGTCAGCAGGGAGTAGCTTGATACCATGTTTCTCGACTAACGGCAGTACTACAGGGCCACCCGCAATCAAAGTTTCTTTATTCGCTAAAGCAATATCTTTACCTGCTTCAATGGCGGCAATGGTGGGTAACAACCCAGCACAACCAACGATACCAGTAACAACAATATCCGCATCGCCATAACGGGCAACTTCCACCACCCCAGCATTTCCTGCCACCAAGATGGGTTGGGGGTCAATATCTTTAATCGCCTCTTTGAGTTCCGGCAATTTCTCTTCCATACAGATGGCTACAATCTCTGGTCGAAACTGCCGAATCTGAGACGCTAACATCTCAACATTGCTTCGGGCCGCCAATCCCACAATCCGGAACTGGTCGGGGTACTGAGAGACGATATCTAACGTTTGAGTGCCAATAGAACCGGTAGAGCCAAGAAGATTAATTGCTTTCACAATATTTCACAAACATTTAATAATCACACGCCCCTCCACTATAAAATTGTTTGGACTACTTCTAGATCGCCCAATGGGGAAAAATTCAAGGATTGAGAATGGGTTTGGGCGCTCAATAAAAGTAAAATGCGATCGCGCTATGTTTGTATCGTTATGCGATCGCCCTTCACGCTGCACAGGAAGTAGGGTCAACCTTAAAGTTAAGGAGGATGGGTGATGGACGAGTTCATGGAAGCTGCGATCGCACAAGCCGAACAGGGATTCAGTGAAGGCGGAATTCCCATTGGTTCAGTCCTCGTTAAAGATGGACAGATTCTTGGCAGAGGACACAACAAGCGCGTCCAAGACAATGACCCCATGACTCATGCCGAGATTGATTGCTTGCGTAATGCAGGTAGAATTGGCAACTACAGAGGTACGACGCTATACTCTACCCTCATGCCTTGTTACCTTTGTGCTGGGGCTGTTGTCCAGTTTGGGATTAAAAAAGTGATTGCTGGTGAGTCGATAACCTTTCCTGGTGCCAAGGAATTCATGGAATCCCACGGGGTTGAGGTGGTTGATTTAGATTTGGATGAGTGCAAGCAGTTGATGAGGAAGTTTATTCAGAAAAATCCTCAACTGTGGAACGAAGATATTGGAAGATAACCTGCCTGAGCAAGCTCTTCTTTAGGATTGTTCACCTGACTAACAGCGAATAAGATTTGCCGTCCTTAGCTGCTTTCGTTTCAGCGTTAGCAAAGAGTTGTTGCATCCCTTGAGTGTATGGCAGCAAACGGTTCATTTGAGCTGGCGACAGGCGAGTTTGAATTTCAGCTGTCAGCAGTTTTAGCAATTGTTCTACCAGTTCCCAAGCCACATCGATACTTGGAAAAACCATCAGGCAGAGGGGAAGCAGTTCCTGTTCTACAGCCATCATACTTCCCTCTAAAGCACACAGCCACAGATAACCCTGGAATATTTCAATGTCGCGGATGCTAGAGGCTCTCACTTGCGGCTTGTTTAGCCCTCCCCGACGGCTACTATGATGGGGATACAATTGAACCGCTTGATCGTAGACTCTCTTGGCAATTTCCTGAGAAGCAGGTAACAGTTGCTCGACGAGAGCGAAGATTGGTGAGCGAAGATTGTGATTGGCAACAGCAGCGCAGACTCGCTGCCAGGGAATACAAACTTGCTCTTCAACGAATTTAAAGTAGGGGCTGAGCAACAATTGTTCGGGAAGAGTTAGCCGATCTAGTAATAACTTTGAAGTCAAGTGAAACTGCGTACTCATAAAGCCAATACTACGTCGATCAGAGGCAGACAGATGTTGCTGCTGAAATTGCATTAATAAAGGTTCAAGGGTTGTTGCTAGCTGTTTTACCTGTGATACATTTAGCTTTGGCATTATCGATGAATTCAAGGCCTCAGTCGATAAATCCACAGTTTTTTGCTGTTGCCAAGTTTCCAATAAGGCAGGGGAAATCGACTGCTCTTGGTAAATATTCAGTATCTGCTGATAAACCTGTGCTGCCGCTTTGGCTATTCCTTGACCTTCCGTTAAACTTACAACGTTGGGAATATAAGAGAAGATAACAATGGTCTGTATTCCAGCACACTTGCAATTGATTTCTACCATCCGCTGCAACTTGGCAACAGTTCGAGTTCGTCCATCCGGTGATGCCGCTTCAACTAGCTCACAGAAGTTCAAAAGATTTACCTTTTCTGAGAGAATGGATAAGTCGGGAACGTAGCGCTCTGCCCAGAGCTGGACTAAGCGATTAACTGAGCTATTGTCGCCAAGTTGAGTGATTTTCAGCATATTTTTTCTCCCGATTTTTATATCGAGCTAGTTCTAGATATTAAGTGAATCCAGTGGAAATGCTTTATTAACAGCTATAGGCAATTCACTAAGGTACTGTGGAGATGCTATATTCAGCGCCTAGCTGCTAGGAAACTCTCTTTATGATAGATTTTAGGCTCGCAATTGACTTAAGCCATTTAGCGTAATTTAAATCAGCATACTGGCTGAAATGAATGGCTAAAAAATTAATAAGTACTTGCTCAATCTGCTTTTTCAAATCATCAAAGAGTCTTGATTTTAGAGAAAGTCAATTGAAAATTAAAATTTTGCTACAAGAAATAAATGAATTCAGTGATTCAGATTTTTCTTTCGTTAATCTAACTAAATGCAAGAGGTAACAATACAGAACCTCGCTCTTGTTTCCCCCGTTACACAGTTGCGGTCAAACATGGTAGATAGAGAAGACAAGGGTGACTCTTGAAGACAAGGGAAGGGGGAATCTTGGAGAGAAAGTACTATGTAAGAACGCAACTTCGTATAAGCAGGGTTGTTCATTGTTGATTGGAAAAAGTTCATTGCTCGCTCACCCTGAACAATGAACTATAAACTATGAACAAAAAAATGCACTAACTGTTTCTACTACCAACAATCTTGGCAGGTACACCAACTGCAATAGAGAAAGGAGGAATATCTTTAGTAACAACAGCTCCGGCTCCAATAACACTTCCCCGACCAATAGTCACTCCATCGACAACTACCACCCCATACCCCAGCCAGCAATCATCCTCAATAGTAATTCCTTTGGCAGTATGACCTTGGAGACGAATGGGTTTCGTAAGGTCAGTAAACTGATGATTAACAGCAATCAGAGCAACTCGCGGCCCAAATAGACAATTCTGACCTATCTTGATATGACCTGGACCGACAAGTGAACAATGAGAGTTCAAGAATGTATGGTCACCAACTTCGATTGTCGTATTGTCAAGACCTGTGATGTCAACGCCACGATTGAGTAACACAAACGAACCAATAATAACCTTATTGTTCTCCCCTTTCGCATCTATACTGGCGTTACGGAAGATGTGAACAGAGTCTCTAAGCTCAATATTAGAAGCACCGGAGAATTCAGCTCCCCTTTGAATGTCAACAAAGTTACCGATCTTGGCAAAAATAGCTCGGTACAAGATCTTTCGTAACTTACCAAAAGGGCCACCTCCTGGCACAATATCTAATAGTTTGAGTGCTAATCGCTCTTTCAGGGGCGGCTTGGCGTAAACAGGAGGTGTAAAAGGCTCCATCCCTTCTAGAGAAGGGCTATTGTCTCCGAATTCACCTTGATTAATTAACATGAAAATTTCCTCTATATAGATTAAAATGAAATGTAAGATGGGTACCGCAACCCAAGACTGGAGCGGCTTTTAAAACCCTAGTAATTAGTACTCACTCTGATGAGGGAGACTGTGCTTCCATTCAGTTGTATCACAGAAAATCGGAGACTGAGTAGACTCAAGAAGACTTCAACTATTCTTCATAGATTCAAGTTGCTGACTAGTGGTTAATGAAGTTTAAGTAGAGCTAAATAAAGCGACAAAGGAGCTTTTGCTAGCAATATTTAGTTAGGGGAAAATTGGAAGCATCATTCTTCCTAACCCCTAACCCAACTGTTTTAAGCTTGTTCGTTACCCTGCTCCCCCTGCCTAACAGCACCCAAATATACTCAGTAGAACATTCTCGATTTGCGTCTGGAGTGTCTGTCTCAACTGAAATACTAAGTTTAAACGCAGCTTAGTATAAACGATGCTCTAGAAGGTTATGCCATCACTGGAGTTTTTTGAGTCCTAGCCCGAGTTACAACCATCCGCATATTTCCTGGAGGAGCGAACGTCAATCCCCGACGTACAGGTTTAACCGGACGGTTATTAGTCAACGCTAATTCAAAACGAGACACAATGGTAGCGATCGCTAGCTTCATTTCGAGTTGTGCTAGTGCTGCCCCTAAACAGCGCCGATTGCTGCCACCAAAAGGAAAATACTCATAAGGGGAATATTGCTTTTCTAGAAAGCGCTCTGGTTTAAAGCACTGAGGTTCTGGGTAGATATCTGCCCGTTGATGAGTTAAATAACTCGAACACATCAACGCTGTACCTTTTGGAAACTGGTAACCCGCGAGTTCCATCGGCGATTTCAAAACTCTGATAAAGGCACTGGGAACGACAGGATAAATCCTCAGTGTCTCTTGGCAAATCGCATTGAGGTAAGGAAGTCGTGCAATTTCCATGAGGTCATCTGTATTACCGAGGGTATCGAGTTCACGAAGCAACTTCTCATGAACTTCTGGGAGATGCTCAATCCAATATAGCGCCCACATCAAGGCAGAAGCGGTGGTTTCGTGACCGGCGATCAACAGAGTCATCAACTCATCGTGTAACTCTTCATCCGTCATGGCTTGACCTGCTTCATCTCGTGCCGACATCATTAAGGTCAGGATATCAGCGCCAGAAAAGTTGCCAGAGTCCCGACGTTCCTGAAGTTCAGCGTAAATGAGTTGTTTAACTTGCTGCTTAAGGTGTAGAAATCGTCCCCAAGGACTGAAGGGCCCCCAATCCTGTTGAAGCCATTCAAAAAAGAGAACGCTAGATGTTAAGGGAGTCCCTATTGTCTCTAGCATGGAGCTCAGGAGTTGCCTGAGTTGCTGGTAACGCGGCCCCTCATACAAGCCAAACACGGCTTGTAAAATCACCCGTAGGGTAATCTCTTGTGTGTAGGGACGGACTAAGAAGGGTTTTCCTGGTGCCCATTCTTGCGTTACTGCGAGAGTAACATCGCAGATGAGTTGGCTGTAGGTGCGTAAGCGATCGCCATGAAAGGGGGGCATCAATAGTTTACGTTGGCGATGGTGATACTCACCATCGTCTACAATTAGCGAGTTTTCTCCTAACAAAAAGCGTAAAATCCTATCTCCCCTACCAATCTCAAATTCGTCTGGATCAGCGGTAAAAATCTCTTTAATCGCTTCTGGGTTACTCACATAAACAAATGGCGGCGATTTTTCCCCTCCGATTTTGAAGATATCCCCATAGCGCTGGGCATAGTTATTGAGGTAGTCCAAGGGGCGAAAAATCAGCTTGAGCATCCGAAACGTTCTCAGAAATCTAAGAGTGCGTGGCCCATTAGGTAGTGTCATAATCAATTCAAAATTCTTGTATTCAAAAATTGCCCCCAATTCCATACGGTTGAGTCAAGGCATCTCTTCTTTTCTCCTGTACCGTCTTAAATTCTTTCTCAAAGCTCCGTTGTAGCTTCTCCGATAACGTCATCCTCCCCTTGACTCTCTATAGGGAAGAGCCACTGTTGAAATGCTTCGAGAGAGTCGAGAGCGATCGCTTGTCGATGAAGCTGTTTTAGAACCGATATATCCTCGATCTGATTAACGGCTTCAATCAGTTCTGGTGACACGACTTCAAAGCGTATTTCCAAAACTTCGATCACCGCTTCACGAGCATTTTGCAAAGCTCCCCGTTGCATCGCCCTCAACTCCATGCGGCTGAGTAAAGGCATTTGTCTTTCCTCCTGATAACGACTTAATTGCTCCTCAAAGCCCCGTTGCAGCTCCTCCGGTAACGTCATCATCCAGTCAACCAACCGGAATAGCTTGCGAATATCATCTCGATCATAGCCCCGTTCAAACAATCTCCTGACCAACTTCCACTTCCACTGCTGCCGTTCCTGAGGCTTACCTCTTGTCGCTTTGGTTTTCAAATGAGCCATTACCATCACGGCAAAAGGATTGGTACTCTCTTCCAAATCCTGCCACTGTGCTTCATAATCTAACAGTTTCACCACGGGAAACTGAATACTGACCTCACAGCCTCCCAAAGCATAACCATAGGAAGATGGACGCCAAGCTGTCCGTTCATCCCCCAACACAGCTAAACTAATCACAGGTCGTTCATAGAGGTCAAACGACCTGTAATTATATTGATACATCCGTTTAGCAAAGTCTGATTCTTCTTGGCTTTGTACCTCTACATGAATCAAGACCCAAGCCTCTTCACCATCCTGTAGCCAGACCTTAAATAATTTATCCGCAATCCGTTTCCCTGACTCAGCTCCACGCACAATCTGTTCGAGTTCCTTATCCAGAGATTGCGGTTGCCGACTCCAGTCAATTAAGGAATGAACTTCTGCGAAACAGAATGTTAAAAAAGGCTCAAAATATTGCTGTAATGCTTCCTTCCAAGACGTATCGTAGTCAGCGGGTGGTTCAATCACTTCTGCTTGTTTAAACGACTAAAGCCACCCTACAAGAGGATGGCTAGCAAAAAAACGTCACTATGCTATTGACATTTGAACACTTATTCCTCTCAACGTGATAGAGCCAAGAGCGATCGCATAGCTTATCCAGAATTATGCAGCAGCAACCAATTCCTTCAATTTAGCAAGCACTGCTTGAGCATGACCTTTCGCCTTCACATTGGGCCAAACATAGGCTAAGGTTCCGTTCGGGTCAATCAAAAACGTTGACCGCACCACTCCCATAAATTCCCTACCCATGAACTTCTTCAAGCGCCACGCACCATAGGCTTCACAAACCTGATGTTCTGGGTCACTCAATAGCTGAATTGACAAATTGTGTTTTTGAATAAATTTACAATGAGACTTTTCCGAGTCAAGGCTAACCCCTAAAATCTTCGCTCCGAGTACACTGAACTCCTGGGAGTATTCGGTAAAATCTTTGGCTTCCACCGTACAACCGGGAGTGTCATCTTTTGGGTAAAAGTAGAGAACTAGCCAATGCGACTGGAAATCAGTAAGACTGACCCAAGTACCGTTTTGATCGGGAGCGGTAAAATCCAGTGCTTTTTGTCCCGCGTGGGGAATGTCTTTCATCGGTGAAGCCTTTGTGGTCGTTTGTATGATTGAGAATTGATATTACCCGATCGCGAGGTGAGGTAGCTGCCTTCTCCATTGCCGGGAATGAATTCTTTGGTATGAATTGAATGACTCATCAAAATTCCCTGGAAAATGAACTCTCTCATTGGAACCAATCCATTGCCAATCGCCCCAATCAGCCGCAGGCATACATTCGGCGTGGCATGGCTCACTTTAAGCTAGCCAACATTGAGGAGTCTATTCAAGATTTCGATCGCGCAGAGCAACTCGACCCTCGCCTCTCACCTTACCTGTGGCAACGAGGGTTATCGTACTACTATGCAGAACGCTTCGAGGAGGGCGCTAAGCAGTTTGAGGTAGATTTGACCGTAAACGCGCAAGACGTTGAGGAAACAGTCTGGCGCTATCTGTGCATTGCTCGACTCAAAGGCGTCACTGAGGCTCGAAATTCGCTACTCGTTGTCAGGAATGACGCACGCTTGGTCATGCGTAGTGTGTATGAGCTTTTTGCCGGAAACTGCACGATTGATGATGTCTTCGCGGCAGGACAAAAAGAAGGTAAACGCGGCAATTTTTACAGCCATCTGTACATTGGATTGTATTGTGAAGCCGAGTCAGACAACGAGAGAGCGTGCAAATATATCCTCAAAGCCGCCAAGGAATATCCACTCAATGACTACATGTGGCATTTAGCTTGTGTACACAAAGCCTTGCGGAGATGGGCTTAATAAGGACGAATAGCGATCGCATACCCCTGAAAATGGGATTGAACAGCTACCTATTCCTTCAACTTAGCAAACACTAACTGAGCATGGTCTTTAGCTTTCACCTTGGGACAGTCATAGGCTAACGTCCCAACCCATGCAGTTGCTTGTATATAGGAGGGGCTTCCATCTCTTCCTGAACACTGCCCCCCTGTCCTTGAATGCTCTTCCCTTACCCAATACTTGAGTTCCTGCCAACAGATACTAGCGAAATAATTGCTTTTCACAAAATCTTCACTAAGAATTAGTATCTAATTAATATCTATAATTAAATACTAATTTTTTAATACACATACTATCACTAATAAGTCTATTAATAAATAGTAGCATAATTCGACTGAAATCAATATTTGTTTAAACAAATCCTAAGAATTATAAAAATTTTATTTCGCTACATTTAAACCTAAATAACCATCCGATCAAACAAAAAACCTTTAAAAATAATCGTTTCAGGCTCGATCGATAAATTGTAAATTGGCTATTACCTCAATTTTCTAGCCCTGTATTCGGCATTTATTGCTGATCCCAAAGAAAATCTAAAGCTAAACTGAGGGTAGTAGTCGAAAAAAAAAACAAGATATGCTGACATCTACTAAAGTGCCATCTACTCAAGCCGTCAAAGAGCAATCTTTAATTCTCTGGTTTGATGAAGTAGGAATCGAGGATATCCCCTTGGTAGGCGGGAAAAATGCCTCCCTTGGTGAACTTATTCAACAACTCAAACCGAAGGGAGTGAATGTTCCTACTGGGTTTGCCATTACGGCGTATGCCTATCGGTACTTTATTGAGAAAGCGGGTTTAGACACTCAGTTACGCCAACTGTTTGCTGACTTAGATGTCAATGATGTCGCTAACCTTCAGCAACACGGCAAACAGGCTCGTAGATTAATCCTCAGTGTGAACTTTCCTCCTGAACTAGAGGCGGCAATTGGCGCAGCGTATCAGCGGTTATGCTCACAGTATGGGGAAGACACAGAAGTTGCGGTTCGCTCTTCTGCTACAGCCGAAGACTTGCCGGATGCCAGCTTTGCGGGCCAGCAGGAAACCTATTTGAACGTTCAGGGACTTAAAAGGGTTTTAGAATATAGCCACCGATGCTTTGCCTCTTTATTTACTGACCGTGCCATCTCTTATCGCCAGCACAATGGGTTCGAGCAATTAGATGTTGCCCTCTCCGTCGGCGTTCAGAAAATGGTACGTTCCGATTTGGCTTCTGCTGGTGTGATGTTCACTATTGATACGGAAACTGGTTTCAAAAATGCTGTTTTAATTACGGCCGCTTACGGTTTAGGGGAAAATGTTGTCCAAGGTGCCGTCAATCCAGATGAATACTTTGTCTTTAAACCAACATTAAAACAAGGTTTTCGACCTATTCTAGAAAAACGGCTGGGAACCAAAGAACTCAAAATGATTTACGACGTTGGCCAAACTCGGTTGACGAAAAACATTGGAGTCCCTAAAGCCAAACAGCAGCAATTTTGCCTGACTGATGTGGAGATTTTGCAACTCGCGGAATGGGCAGTGGAGATTGAAGAACACTATTCCCAAGTGCGGGGCGTCTATAGCCCGATGGATGTTGAATGGGCAAAAGATGGAATTACAGGTGAACTGTTTGTCGTTCAAGCACGTCCAGAAACAGTGCAATCTCAGAAAGCCACCAACGTTCTTAAGAGTTACGAACTCAAAAAACAAAGTGAAATTTTGGTTAGAGGTCGTAGTGTCGGCGCAGCAATTGGTCAGGGCAAAGTTCATGTGATTCGAGATGCCAGGAAGATTCATCTGTTCAAACCGGGTGAAGTTTTGGTGACGAATAAAACAGACCCAGACTGGGAACCGATAATGAAACAAGCGAGTGCAATTGTCACTAACCAGGGGGGACGCACTTGTCACGCGGCGATTATTGCACGGGAAATGGGAATTCCAGCAATTGTCGGCTGCGGTAATGCCACCGAAGTTTTAAAAACGGGTCAAGCGGTAACTATTTCTTGTGCAGAAGGGGATGAAGGGCGAGTCTATGAAGGGTTATTGCCTTTCGAGATTAAAGAGACGATGTTGGAAAATCTGCCTCAGACTCGTACTCAAATTTTGATGAATGTGGGTAACCCAGAGCAAGCGTTTAGTTTGGCGTCAATTCCTTGTGATGGTGTCGGGTTGGCACGGCTAGAATTTATCATTGCCAACCACATCAAAGCACACCCCTTAGCTTTGATTCACTTCGACCAACTCGAAGATGAATTGGTCAAAGCGGAAATCGCCGAACTGACAAAAATCTATGAGGATAAACCCAGATTTTTTGTCGATAAACTCGCTCACGGTATCGCGATGATTGCGGCTGCATTTTATCCCAAGCCTGTGATTGTGCGAATGTCAGACTTCAAGACTAATGAGTATGCCAATCTTTTGGGCGGTAAGCAATTTGAGCCGAAAGAAGAAAACCCTATGATTGGCTGGCGTGGGGCATCTCGTTACTATGATGAGACGTATCGCGAGGCTTTTGCTTTGGAATGTCGGGCACTTAAGCGGGTGCGGGATGAGATGGGTTTAACAAATATCATCCCTATGGTTCCTTTCTGCCGCACACCGGATGAGGGGCGTCAGGTGATAGCTCAAATGGCTAAACATGGCTTAGAGCAAGGGGTTAATGGGTTAGAAGTCTATGTGATGTGTGAGTTGCCGAGTAATGTCATCCTTGCCGATGAGTTTGCGGAGGTGTTTGACGGTTTCTCGATTGGTTCTAATGACTTGACTCAGTTAACTTTAGGTTTAGACCGAGATTCGGCTTTAGTGGCTCATATTTTTGATGAACGCAGTAAAGCGGTGAAGCGGATGGTGAGAATGGCGATCGCAGATGCGAAGGAGAAAGGTCGTAAAATTGGTATATGCGGTCAAGCTCCCAGTGACTATCCTGAGTTTGCTCAGTTTTTGGTAGAACAGGGTATTGACTCCATCAGCCTCAACCCAGATTCTGTCCTCAAGACAATGTTGATAGTCGCGGAGGTTGAAAAGAATATGGGTCATTTATCTCATTAAAATTAACCTGTTGCAAAAACTGTAGGGTGGGCAGTGCCCACCTTTTCTGTGAGTAGCGTACTGTCTAATGTTTTTATAGGGGTTCTCGTTTGCATAGAATACAGGTAGGGGTACGGAAGCTTTATCCCCTACAGGTAAGCTGTACTATCGAATCCGTTACTATTGGAATCTTATATTTTTTAACGCAGAGGGGCGCAGAGGCTTTCGCAGAGGAGCGCAGAGATTTTAGAGTTAAGTTTCAGGGGATTAGCTTTTTTATAAAAGCAGCAATACCTATTGATTCTTCTACAACACTGATTTCCAACCAAATTTTTCAATAGCTTCTAAAAAAAGCTTTATTTTTAATTCTTCTACAACTTTTCTCTCATAGAGAGCAATAAAAACTTGATCAATACTAGAATCTAATTCTGATAAATCTCTAATAATTTGATTTAACAACGTTTCCCAAGACTCTCTTACCGGGAAACCGACTGCTCCTGTACCAAGTAAGGGAAAGGCAATACTAGAGAATTTGTAACAGTTTGCTTTTTTCATACAAGTATGAACGACTCGCTGAATAACCTTATTGGATGGTTCTTCTCTATCATCAAAATCGATGACTACAGCATGAAAGATTTTTTTTGCTCGTAGGTTTCCCGCTGTAGTGACGGCAACTTCGCCTAAGGAGAGAGGAGTTAGCTTTCTTGCCTCTAAGAAAATCTCATCACCACCAACCTGACGGATTCTACGGGACACACCTCCGCCCATTATCAAGTAGTTATCATCAGAACTGACAATGACATCAGTAACCAGATTAGTGATATCACCCTGATAAATTTTTACCAGCTTGTCATAAACTAAAAACTCCCCTAAAAAACCGTCTCCTGACTTCTTAGAAATTATAGGGGCTAATCCCTGTTGTGCTACTGTACTAGGACTGCGATCGCAAATAACTGCCGTCGAGGCAGACGAAGGACTTGCTGTACCCTTAACATTCACAAGTTCGGCTAAGTTAGTATACTCTCTCAGCCATGCAAAGAGTGCTTCAACAGACCGAGTTGCACCATTTCCACCTGCTGTTACAACAGCTTTACTCATCCGATCACCTGCCATTGAGCTGTAGATGAAAATTGGCAAGGTGAATCCTGCCTCTCGGACAGCTTGAATTAGCAAAATGCCAGCATTGTGTCGATGTTCCCCGTTTTCTGTGCGAGCCATATCGGAAATAATGGCATCAAAAGATAGACCCCTAGACACCAACATTTCGATTGCTTGATTGATCGAATGGACTTCAATGACCTCTATGCCTTTCTCATTTAGTTGGGTAAGTTCAGCCGCAATATTGGTTGGATTATCGTCAACCCACAAAATACGCTTACTTGTTGAATTAGATGTCTGTGCTGACTTTTGAATATCAGCTAGCGCACCCTCAACCTCACCCACTTCAGCTAAATTCTTATCTGCTTCAACAGAGTTAATCTCTGCATTTGGCTCAGGTTCCAAAGTTGCAGGCAGTTCTGATGGTATTTGAGGCTGAATCGTTTGTACTTGATTCGGATGCGTTAACAGGGTCGTTTGCCCCTCCAGAGTTGCTGTGCGATCGCTTAATATCTCTTCATCAAAACTAGACTTCTTTTTGTTGTGGCGTCCTTCCAGCTTTTCTTGCGCTTCGGGATGGGTGACACAGTAATCTCGAAGCCAGTCGCAGCCGCTTGCAAGCAGTTCATCTAGTCCTCTGATACGCCAAATCTGTAAGCCGCCTGTTCCTGCTGTAGCCAAGTACCGCCCATCTGGACTAAAACTCACAGTGCTATAGACTGAGTTACGAGGACTTTGCCATTGAGCAAGCTGTCGCCCGGACAAGTCCCAAAGTATAGCCTTGCTGTCCTCTCCAGCTGTAGCAATTTGCTGACCATTGGGGTGAAAGCTTATGCAATAGACCGTGCCCCGATGACTTTGCCATTGAGCCAGCTCATACCCAGACAAGTTCCATAATCTGACGGTACCATCTGCACCTCCCCCTGTGGCAAGGCAGTGTCCATTCGGGCTAAAACTCATACTATAGACCCAACTGCGATGACTCTTGAACTTCAATAGCAGCTCTCCTTCTAGGTTCCAGAGCCTAACCTTACCATCTGCTCCTGCTGTGGCAAGATACTGCCCATCCGGGCTAAAACTTACAACATTGACCCTGCACAGATGATTGCTTAACTGATCTAATTGCTTGCCTTGTAAGTTCCAGAGTCTGACCGTACCGTCATCTCCTGCCGTAGCAAGGCGCAGATTGTCCGGACTAAAACTTACACTATTAACTCTGCCACGATGACCATTCAAAACAATCTGTTGTCCTTGTAGGTTCCAGAGTCTGACTGCGCTGTCATCTCCTACTGTGACAAGGCGCTGCCCATCCGTACTAAAACTTACTCTCCTGACTCTACCTTCATGACCATCCAATTGAGCTAGCTGCTTTCCTTGTAAGTTCCAGAGTCTGACAGTGCTATCTGCTCCTGCCGTAGCAAGGGACTGCCCATCTGGGCTGAAACTCACGCTCCTGACTGTGAGAGAATTACTGTGCCATTGAGCTAGATGTTTCTCTGACAAGTCCCACAGTCGAACTGTACCGTCTGAGCCTGCTGTAGCAAGATATTGTCCATTGGGGCTACAGCTCATACTCCTGAACGAATCCTGATGACCTTTCAGTTGAGCCAGTGGCTGCCCTGAAAGGTTCCAGACTCGGGTTGCTGTCGCAAGGCTTTGCATATCCAAGCTGAAACTAACCCTCCTGACTGAGGGCTGATAATGAAAATGATTAAAGTGAGCCAACTGCTGTATTGACAGATGCCAGAGGTTTGACTTGCCATGCCGTGAAACTGTGGCAATTTGCTTACCATTGGGGCTAAAGCTTATATCCGTAACCCAGTCTTGATGATCTTTCCATTCAGCTAGCTGCTGCCTAGACAAATAAAGTCGAATCCTAGCGTTTTCTCCCACTGTGGCAAGGTATTGCCCATCCCCGCTAAGTCTCACACTCATGCCTTCACCATGATGAGTGTCCTGTTGAGCTAGTTGCTGCTCTAACAGCTTCCAAACTTTAACTGTACCATCTTCACCTACCGTGGCAAGGTGTTTCCCATCAGGGCTAAAACTTATACTCCAGACTGCACGCTGATAACAATGCATTTGAGTCAGATGCTGACCGGACAGATCCCAGAGTCGGATGTTACCACTCAATCCTGATGAGGCAATATGTTGCCCATCGGGGCTAAAACTTACACTCAAGACGGGAGTTAGATGACTTCTCCATTTAACTATCTGCTGTCCATACAGGTTCCAAAGTGCTATCGTGCCATCTTCTCCTCCCGTGACAAGATACTGCCCATCAGGGCTAAAACTCACGCTATTGACTCCACTCTGATGAGCATTGAAACAATTTCGTTCGCGGATGTTGTCGAGAATTGTCTGTAAAGTATAGAGAAGACTTACAGTAGGATAGTCTTGCAGTGGGCAACCATCGCCAACAAGAGCTTTTAAGGCTTGCCCAGCTTCCATTGCTGAGATGAGAGATTCGATTTGTTTAGACTCAAACTGTTGCAGCGCATCAAAAACAGCTTGTTCTATCGTTTGAATTGCTGCTTGGGAAGGAGTTAATCTTTCGACTGCTTCAGCCACTAAACCTGCTTCAGCTAAGGTATGTTCAACCCAACTCTGGTTAAACACTGAAGCATAGATGCGGTTATAAACTTTTAGCTTGCCTCGCTGCTTGACGACCAATCCTGATAGCCGCAGTTCCATGTGTTCTGGCTTGTCTGGAGATTTAACTTCCCCTTTTTGTAAAATCTGTAGATATAGCCGAAGTAACAGCTCCTTGCGCTGACTCCATAAAATGCGATCGCGTATTGTCCTCAGATGCTCTGGCTCATCTTGGGTTTCCCAGTTTTCGAGTATGTGCGACTGTACCAACTCCTCAATCTTCTGTGCTTCCCTACTCTCTGGAATCGACTGCTCCCAAGCGAGAATTAACTTACAAAGCTTTTGAGTCAGAAACGGTTGTCCCCCCGTCCACTTCAATACTTCTTGTATTACAACTAAGGGATGACTAACTTTTCCTGCCAAACCTTGAAGTAAAGGTTGAACTTCATCTAACTGAAAACCCGTGAGTTCAATTGCCCGACCAATGTTGAAAGGTGTACTGATGTTTTTGTCTTCAATCAAATCCGAGGGGGTTGCTACTCCTAACAAACAAAACGTGAGGCGATTATACTCTGAATTATCTACACGGTGGTTGTAACAAGCACGAATAAATGCAAAAAAATCTTCTTTAAATTTAATTTTAATAATACTATCAATTTCATCAATAAAAATAACAATATTTTGAGAGAATTCGACTAAAAGCACATCTTCAATTAACTCTCTCAATCGCTGCAAGGGAGGTAAAGCCTCGCGATCGCGCCACCAAGTACTAAAATTTATCTTTCTGGTTAGACCAAAACCTCTTAATAATTCTGATACCACTCCCGCATACCACTCAGAGGGGGTGACATGACTACCAATCCTCGTCATATCAATGGAGGCACATTTGCATCCTTGCTCTTTGAGCTTTTTCATCATTTGCACCCGCAAGCTAGACTTGCCCATCTGCCGCGAGTTCAACACATAACAAAACTCTCCATTTGTCAATCCTTCATACAGCTCATAATCAGCTTTCCTCACTACATAAGTAGGATGCTGATACTCTAAACTCCCCCCGACTTTGTAATAATGGTCACCTGACATAAATTACAGTTAAATCCTTTATGTGCCAAGGTTAATAGGACTGACTTGGAGACTCCTTAATAATTCAGTCGTTCTCGAAAATACACTTGATATAACTGACAACGCGGCGTCACGCGATCGCGAATTCGCTGAATCAGCCCCATGCGATATAACTTATAGGCTTGCATTGTCTCTAATCGCACAGGTTCAGTCGCTCTCACAACTTCTTTGAGGGCGACGGCTAATTCGGGATTTTCTATCAAAGCTCCCAAATGTCGGCGTAAATGCCCTTCATAAATCCCGGTATCTGTAGGCGCATCTTGCAATAACTTATCCAGTGTCAAATCTTGATCAGCCAGATAATAAAGTGCCAACCGCACGAGATAGGGATGTCCTCCCACCATTGCCATTAGCTGCTGCACTTGGGTATCGTTCCAATTCAGCTTATGACGGTCTGCTAAATCCTGCACTTGCTTAGGCGTGAATTCAGTTAACTCCACCGGCAACCCAACATTAAACGGGGATTGATTAATATCTAATGGGCCATAATCTTCGGTAGAATGCACGACAATCAGCCGCAGTTGTTCCCAAATATCCAGCGTCTTCGCTTCCTCATGCCAGCTTCGCAGCATGGGAAAAAAGCCTTGAGCGATTTGGGCCGATTGGAAAATGCGATCGACTTCATCCAAGGCTAAGACTAAAGGAGAGTTGATTTGCTCCAACAGATGGGCTTCAAAATAAGTAGTGCAATTAACAATACTGCCCCTATCTTTATCCCAATAATCATCGAGCTGAGAGGGTAGCTGTAGCTTATAACTAACGCAGGCGCAGAACCAGCGCAAAAATTTATCCAGGGTGTTAAATACCGCACTTTCCGCTTGCAGAAAATTCAAGCGCACAGTTTGATAACTCTGCTGGAAGGCAGAATCGACAATTCGATCAAGTAGAGATGTTTTACCCATCTGCTTGGGTGCTTTAATCCGGATTAGCGCACCGGGTTGGGTAATCGTCTCGTAACAGCGAGATTCGATCGGAGGTCGCTCTACATAAAAGATAGAATTCAAAGGCACTGGGCCATTGGGCAATTCTATCCCTGAAATAGGCCCAGGACGGTACACAGGAGTCGGTCGTGGTGGCAATGGATCTGGCGCAATTTGTACAGGTTCCTCTCCTGCTACTTGCTTAGACTTTTCCGGTCGGCGGCGTTCCCACTCCTGATTAAATCGCCTGAGGTTGGCTTGTTTGTCGTGCCGATTGTGCCAGAGGTTCAATGTAAAGTGCCAATCATCTGCACCCTGCGTTTTGACACGGTTGTCCACTAAAATCTTCAGAAAATCTTCGAGACGATGGAGCGCTTCCTTGATTTCATCGTGATCTAACTGGCCCTCGTAGGAGTCTAGTTTAGTCAGTTCTGCAAGGATTCTCACCTTTGTCTCGACAACCAGTTGGTTTTCTGCTTTCCAGTTGAACTGAATCTGTAGGCGATCGCTATTTTCCAATTCATAGTTAGCATAAGCCAGCAGAGCCTCTAAAAGGCGTTGCGTTCGCTGTTTAACTTTAGGCCCGTAACTAATTGTTGGCATTGATGCTGTCCAAACCTTCTCTAGTTTGGGAATTCCCCTAAGTTTAGCAACTTCCCTTAATTGCTTATGTCTGATTCTAAAAGACTTCCAACGCTTCGAGTAGGCAGTTAGCTTGAGGGAAGTTCCCGTGAATTAGGTAGGGGAGCTGGGGGAGCTGGGGGAGCTCTTGGTAGCTGGGGGAGAAGAAGGATAGGTAATCTTCTACCGGGAAGGGAGTAAGGAAAGCCTAAGTTGAGTTAAGCGATCGCGCAACCCAACCCAGTTGAAGCTATTGTTACTAATGTTGAAGCTGTTGCTAGTTCTGCTTAAACTGTTGTTACAAACTAGAAGCTGTTGCTAGATCCGCTTAAACTGTTGTTACAAACTAGAAGCTGTTGCTAGTTCTGCTTAAACTGTTGTTACAAACTAGAAGCTGTTGCTAGATCCGCACAAGCTGTTGCTAGATCCGTACAAGCTGTTGCTAGATCCGTACAAGCTGTTGCTAGATCCGTACAAGCTGTTGCTAGTTCTGCACAAGCTGTTGCTAGATCCGTACAAACTGTTGCTACTAACATTGAAGCTGTCGCTACGAACGCACAAGCTGTCGTTACCCACGCTCCAGCAATCCTAAGCAGAATAGCACTGACTTCAGGAAAGCGTAGGTTGGGTGAAGCGATCGCGCAACTCAACAAATCCGTTTCCAGTGTTGATGCTCAGTTGCATTCATCCGTAGCAAATTCAATAGCTCACGCAATCCAAAGCCATCGAGCAAACCGCAGCGCAAAGTTTGCTAGCAATAGAGCGAAGTAACCGATTACGGCGTATCCCCAACGCGGATACTCGGCAAGCAGCACCCCAAGCGCTATGGGTAGCGAGACAATACCATAACCAATACGGTCAACTGACATTGTGCTGCCACTCGCTATCAGTAACCCCAAGGAGCAAAACCCATAGATGACAAGCACGGAACTCAGCCTGTTGCGTAAGTGCCATAACAAGTAGCCACCCCCAAAAATCATGAGAAATTTAATAAATTCAGAGTTATGAGTCAAACCCGTGACGAGTATCTTCAACCAACTGTGCCAATTCAATCCCCCAACATCCGTCCGCCATCCCTGTTGGGCATGGACGAACGCTAAGGGGTCTCCAAATGCGATCGCACAATACGCAATAAACGAAAGCAGCCCTAAACTAGCGATAATAGCTGCAACATAAGCTTTCACGGGTCTGTGTTCTTTCCAAGCTACAAACAAAAACGTCGGTATAATCATTGCTCCATTCACCCGCGTTGCTGTAGCCATTGCCCCCCAAAATGCTGCCCGTGTATACTGATGTTTTTCAAATGCTCGCAAAGCGGCGGCGGTAACGAGCAAAAAAAGTCCTTCCGTATAGACTACAGTTCCGAACAAAGAGTATGGGCACCAAGCCAACACCGCAGTTACCCACCTGGCTGTGTTGCTGTTATGGCGTTCCTCTATCCAACGGTATACAATCAGCAAAGCGCCAAGAAAAGCTAAATTGTTGACTAAAAAACCTGCTACATCAACCGGGATGCCAAGGCTCATAACGCCGCAAATGAGCAAAGGAAATAGAGGAAAAAAGGCAATAGAATACATTTCATTTAAACGTATATCCTTGGCATAGTCATAGCCTGATGTTGCAATCTTTCGATACCAGGCACCATCCCAGTGAGTAAATACTTCCCAGCCCCTTGTTGGTACTGATCCAGGTACATAGCCCAAGGGAATCAGGTTGCTGTGGTAGTTCAAAGGTAAGGGAGGAGTTAAGGGTGCAATGAGCTGCATTACAGTAACAATTACAAGTCGGCTGAGCAACCACATCACAATCACAAACATTAACCCCTGAACCCATCTATGGCGCTTTAGGCTAAAAGTGGGAACAATAATTTCTTGAGCAGTTACTTTGGTCATAACCCTGAAAGAATAGATATTTAGGTGCATTCATATAAGCCAGTAAGTAGTGCTTTTGTCGGAACTTCCTCTCTCTCTAGGGGGAGCCGAATGCAATTAATTAATAATTCAGACAAAAGTATTAATTTATGACTATTCCAATAGTCGTAAATGAGGACTTTAGCCAATTAATAACTTGCCGGAGATTACGAAAATTGAAGCGTTTCTGAGAAATAGCCAAGAACTTCTCTGGCTTCCTGATTGTCTTTCCGCAAAAATCTATCGAATAGGAGAGAAATATTGGGTTATCTCAGGCTCCTCTGATAGAGGGAAAAAGAACTGAATTTAATAATAATAGAAGCAATAAATTCTAATAAGGAGAAAACCTATGAAAAACCGAATTATTACAGTTTTAGGATTTCTAGCGGCAATGACGGGATTTGCTAGCTCAGTTCATGCCCAGCCAACAGCAGCAAACTCGAATACAAACTATACTGCGTCCAACTCTGGCATCCCTTTTTCTAACATTGAAGCGAGAACCGTAGACGATGACTTTGACAACTTCTTTTTAGAAGATTCTCGTTTCATTAATAACTTAGATGCTGAATATGACCGTAACACAGCTCTATCTAATGACAATATGGCTCCTGCCGTTAACCAATTAGACCTTAGAGATGATGGAGTCTGGACTATTACGGATGATGTTACCTTACGGGTCAACGAACCCCTTGTTGAACCCAGGAGTCCTATTCCTTTCCATCAACGGACTAATGAGTCGTGGAACGGAATTGACAGAGTGGGAGTAGAAGTTGATGTATTAGATTAGTCCTATTCGCTGGGTTAAAGCAGTAATTCATAGGGAACTCCTTAACCGGGGAAGAAAAATTTTCATTCCGCAAGTTGTGAGCGATCGCTTATGGTGCCTATCTTGGAAATAACTGGCATATAACACCGACAGTACTCGTCAGGAGCAGGCAATGGAAGCTGAGGTAGCAAGCGTACAGGTGAGCGATATCCTTGAAAGCATCACGGACAGCTTCTTCTCCCTAGATAGCCAATGGCGATTTACTTATGTAAACCAAGCCACTGAACGTCTATTCCAAAAAATCAAGGGAGAGCTTTTAGGATGCTCCATTTGGGAGGTTCACCCAGGGTTAATGAGTTCAGTGTTCGATGAGCAGCTGCGTTGGGCGGTTACAGAGCAAGTGGCTGTTCATTTTGAAGCGCCTTCCGTTCAGGCGGGAATATGGGGTGAAGTACACGCTTATCCTCATCAGCAGGGGCTATCGATTTACTGGCGAGATATTACCGATGCCCCAAGGGATAGCTGGGCGTCACGCCCAAGTGAAGATCGATTTCGGGCGGCTACAGAGCTTTCCTTGGATGCCTTTACAATCCTGCAAAGTGTGCGGGATGAGGAGGGCAAAATTGTTGATTTTCAATGGACTTATGTCAATCCAAAAGCGGCTCAAGTTTTGCAGAACACTGTTGAAGGGTTAGTGGGTAAGCGCCTGCTACAAGTGCTTCCAGGAAATAAAACCAACAGTGAATTGTTCGATCGCTATGTCACAGTTGTGGAAACGGGAGAACCCCATGATATAGAGCTGCGCTATGAGTCAGAGGGAATTGTGGGTTGGTTCCGCAATATGGCAGTTAAGCTCGACGATGGCGTGGCAATTTCGTTTAACGATATTACCGAGCGCAAGCAAACTGAAGCAGAACGCGAACGCTTGCTACAAGCACTTGAGATGGAACGCGCCCGTTTTGAAGCCGTGTTGCAACAGATGCCTGCGGGAGTGATGATTGCGGATGCCGCTTCCGGCAACTTGGTGTTGACGAATGAACAAGCGCAGATTGTTGGCTATGGCTACGAACAGCCTCTTAAGCTTGAAGAATACCAGTCAATTGTTCCGTTTGAGAGCTTTCGTTCAGATGGTCAGTGCTATGCTCCTGATGAGTACCCCTTAGTGCGATCGCTGCGGACAGGCGAAGTCGTCACTAACGAAGAAATGGAGCTACGCCGAGGTGATGGTAGCCGCATTTTGATGAATGTGAACTCAGCACCAATTCTAGATAACCAAGAGCAGATTCTTGCAGCAGTTGTAGTCTTTCAAGATGTGACAGCTCGCCAAGAAACACAAGAGGCGCTTCGGCAGAGCGAGGAACGATTCCGGCAGATGGCAGAAACTATTCAGGATGCTTTCTGGATTACTGATTTTCGCGGGCCTCAAATTCTCTATATCAGTCCTGCTTACGAACAGATTTGGGGACGTTCCCCTGATGCTCTCTACCAGGACTATACGACTTGGGTCGAAACAATTCATCCTGAAGACCGAGAAAAAGCAATAGCCATTGCTGCCACCTGCCAGTATGAGAATGTTGTAGAAAATGAATACCGAATTGTGCGTCCCGATGGTTCGATTCGTTGGATTCGCGATCGCGGTTTTGCTCTTCGAGATGAAGTGGGTGAGATTTATCAAGTTGTCGGTGTTGCTCAAGACGTTACCCAACTCAAACAAACCGAGATAGCCCTGCGTCAGAGTGAGGAACGCTTTCAACTTATTGCCCAGGCGACGAATGATGTCATGTGGGACTATAACGTACAGACCAACCAAATGTGGTGGAGCGATCGCGTGCAACGATTGTTCGGTTACCAACCCGAAGAACTTGGGACTGACATGCAAGGTTGGGCAGAGCGCGTTCATCCCGACGATCTGGAGCGCATACACAGCAGCTATGACACCTACTTGAGTACTCAAGAGTCCCTGTGGACAGGCGAATATCGTTTCCGTCGAGCCGATGGCTCCTACGCCCATGTTCATGATCGCGCCTACATCATCCGGGACGCAGAGGGAAAACCTGTGCGGATTGTGGGTGCGATGGTCGATATTAGCGATGCCTATCGGCAAGCTACGCAACGCAAACAGGCAGAGGAGAATCTCCGTCTAAGTGAAAACCGCTACCGCACCCTTGCCAATGCTGTTTCTCCCTTGATGTGGGTCAACGATGCCAATGGAAACATTGAATTTTTTAATCAGCGCTGGCAAGAGTATACAGGGGTTGAAGCTCTGGAGTTGGGAGTTGGGTTGTGGCCCAACATCATTCACCCAGACGATTTTCAACCCACCCTAGAGAAACGAACTCAAGCGATCCAAGCCCGCGCTGCCTACGAAATAGAATGCCGCCTCAAGCGGTTCGACCAAACTTATCGCTGGCATC
>JBFLZA010000040.1:0-23861 GCA_040756535.1 Cyanobacteriota bacterium | reverse complement strand
TTGATTGAGTTTACCTTTTTAAGGGTAAACAAGAAGACATACTCTAATTCCGTCAATTCTGATATGGTTTGCATCATTTCTTTACCCTTATCCCCCGATCCCCTTAGAAATTTCTTCTTAGGGGGTATATACCTCAGTATAAAACAAAAAAAATATATTGTTGCTATTTACACTGCAAAAAAAGCAATTTTATGATATAGCAAAATTTTGAGCATACAGATTTGAAGTGGACGAAGTTTCCACTCACAAAGAACTGTTTGATCACTCAGACTAGAGCTACGCTTGCGTCCGCACGGCTTTCACCAATCCCTGACAAGCTCGAAGGAAAATACCAACATCCACACCAAGAGCTATGTAGCCAATCCCAGAATCGATCCACTGTTTGGCGATTTCTGGATTGTCGGCAAAAGTGCCAACGGTTTTCTTTGCGTTGCGAATGGTATCAATACATTGGTGCATGAGGTCAATGACACGCGGGTCGCGTACCTGACCGGGAATACCCAAAGACTGAGACAGGTCGTAGGGGCCAAGAAAAATAACATCAATGTGGGGAACGCTGACAATCTCGTTGAGGTTTTCTACACCCTTTATGCCTTCGACATGAATGACGACAAGGGATTCCTCATTGAGTTGGTCTGTGATTTGCGTACCTGCGGCTGTATAAACACCAGCACGAGTGTAGAAGGAAAGACCCCGCGAACCTAAGGGGCTGTATTTTGCACTTCTGACGCAGGTTTCGGCATCTGCCTTGGTTTCAATCTGTGGAACTTGGACGCCTGCACTCCCAATGTCAAGGGCACGTTGGATTTGCAAGGAGTCGTTCTTGCCAACGCGCACTATAGGAGTGATTCCTACACAGTCGGCAGCGCGGCAGAGGTCTTCGGCAATCAGTGGATGAAGCGAACCATGCTCTAAATCGATGATAGCAAAGTCAAATCCAGCGTGTCCGCAGATTTCCATGAATGCGGGATAGGCACAGTTGGTAAATAGACCGAGTACAACATTGCCTTGCTGGAGTTTGCGTTTAAGTTGGTTTTCTCGAATCATTCGTAATCTACGCTCCCACCCTACGATTCTTCAGCTCTTTCAAAGTACCTCTTGAGGGGCTTGTGTGAAGGTTACTGATAGCGAAAAGATGGCTGTGATGTTGCTGGACTATTAGCTTAGGAGCCTGTGTGGATGAGCCTCAGAATAATTTGGCTGCTGTTGAAAGAAACATTTTCTGAGTGGATGAATGATCAAACCTCGCTGATGGCAGCCGCATTGGCTTATTACACGGTATTCTCTCTAGCACCGTTGTTGATTATTGTAATTGCGATCGCAGGGTCAGTCCTTGGAGAACAAGCAGCAGAAGGAGAACTAGTGGCGCAAATTCAAGGTGTGATTGGCAAAGAGGGTGCTCAGCTAATCCAGACAGCAATTGAAAATGCCAGCCACTTAGATCCCAGTCAAGGCCCTATCCCTACCCTGATCAATATTGGTCTCCTCCTTTTCGGCGCAACTATCGTTTTTGGTCAACTTCAAAAGTCACTCAATAGAATTTGGGGTGTAGAACCGAAGCCAGGAAACGGCATCATCGACTTCCTTCGCAAACGCCTTTTATCATTCTCGATGGTGCTGGTGATTGCGTTTTTACTCCTCGTTTCCCTCGTTCTCAGCACCTTGCTGATGTTTCTGGGCAATTATTGGAGGGACTTGGTACCGGGTTTTACTTACTTGTGGCAATTTCTCAACTTTATCCTTTCGTTCAGCATTATTACGCTGCTATTTGCCATGATTTTTAAAATTCTACCTGCTGCCAAAATTGCCTGGAAGGATGTATGGATGGGCGCAGCGATTACCGCCATGCTATTTAATATTGGTAAATCTCTGTTGGCATTCTATCTGAGTCATACCAGTTTCGCCTCTGCCTATGGGGCGGCTGGCTCTTTAGTGATTATTCTCATCTGGGTTTTTTATTCCGCTCAGATTCTGTTTTTGGGTGCAGAATTTACTCAGGTTTATGTGAGAAACTTCGGTAAAGGAATTGTTCCGGCTGATTATGCCATGCGTGTTCCTCAGGCTTCAAAGCCATCAGAAGGATAACCCTTGTTTTTGTAGCTCTGACCAAGTTAAATCGCTGTATACATAAGTTGTAGCTAGGTTGATGAGTCGAGACAAGTACTGATTTCCCTCAAGTTCAGTCATCATGGTGTGGGGAATATCTAGCTTTTTGTCGAAGCAGTAGTACCAAGAATTGGGGTGAAACTTGACTATAGATTCAAACAACTCCTGATGTTCATGACGGTTGGTGGCTTGATCGTCTTCACTAGAAACAATCAACATAGGGGTGGCAGGAGTGTGTTTAGCGCGATCGAGAATTTCTTGTCCCATATCCAGAAAAAGCCGTGAGGCAGGGATGCGAAAGCCATCGTAGCCAAAATTCCCTGGATTGTCTTTATTGAGCCACTCGTAATAAAACGGGAGAATTTCTATTAGCCAATTGGTCACCATCATACTACTGCTCAGGTAAGGAGCAAATAGTAGAGTTTTTTCCATAAGTTGGGGATGTTCTTGCGCTAACCAAGCGGCTAAAGTGCCGCCAGTGGAGTATCCTCCCAGTATCAGCTGTTCTCCCAAAGGTTGAGCTTGCTGTAACCAATCAAGCACGAACTGTTGATAAACTTGAGGGTCTTCTGGCAAAGGAGGGGGATTATCCCCATTCCAATCTCCCGCTACTCCATGACCGGGTTGTAATGGAACAAGGACGTTGTACCCGAGTTGAAATAAGGCTTCTCCTAACGGTTCAAACTGGTAGGGGCCAGCGGTAAAACCGTGGAAAAAAAGGCACACTTTTGGGGCCCGATGGGATTGGAAATAGAATTTCGAGCGGCACTTGTCGTTGCGAATCGGTAGAGCATCCTCGCGAGTTTTAGCGGCAAGAATGATTTCAGCAGTTGTAGTAGAGTAGTCAAACATGTAACTGTTTGTTTCAAAAATTAAAAAGGAAACGCTACAGGCAACTTATCCGTGGAGACGTTGTTAACCTCCTGTTTTCTCTGTTCTACCTGCTCATCCCTGGCTTTGCGACTGGCTTTGGAGAAGATCATTTCATTCTCTCCCTTGACCATTTTTAGGATTTCATACGCTTTTGAGGGACAGCTCAGTAAGTAAGTTGCTCTGAAAAGGAAAGGACTAACTCTGGTAGCGGTTTTTGGTGCGGGTTCCCAGATGACCAGCCGATAGCCAGCTTCAGTCAACTCGATGGTGTGCTGTATCATGTGTCTAGCATTCCAATCTAATGGGTCTAAGAGCTAGCAAGTTCGATTTCGCACGAGAAAAGCGCTAGTCTCACTGTAGATAGTTAAACGAACGTCCACACCTAAGTAGATCGACCCAAAGATGGATAAATATGAAATTTTTGTAAACTATTTAAAGAAACTCTTCAATTATGCTGAATCAGTCAGTGAAAGAAAATGCTCGCTCAGATTGCTACAGGTGTTTCTACAGGTCGATCTAACAGGTGGTGCAATGCATCGGCAACCGCGTCCGGAGCATCGGCTGGCGCGAAGTGATGGGAATTTTTAATCCACGTCAATTCCGAGGTAGGGATGTCTGCTGCCAATTGTTCCCCGTACTGTTTCTTCATCTGGTCGTCGTGCCAGCCCCATAAGATTGCAGTTGGTACGCGCAGTTGAGGCAAAAGCGGTGCTATCTCCTCTGTATACTTGGGATTGAGCGATCGCACATGCTGCATGAAGACTTCCAAGCCATCATCCGTGGAAAACGGCTGCATGAAGTAATCGACAAACTCTTTGGCTCGGTCTTGGTGAACAAATCCAACCCGGAGCGCCTGCTTGAGTGCCGCGATTGTCGGTTGATCAGGAAGATGTTCAACGATTGGCGATGCTATCTTTAATGCTTTCATAGCGGGAACGGGCCAACCATCATAGCAAACCGCATCAATCAGTCCGAGCCGCTCCACACGTTCACTATAGCGGGTAGCCAGGATCTGCGCCACGCCTCCACCAATGTCGTGTCCCACGACTGTCGCACGCTCCACACCGAGCTCGTTCATCAATTCGTTGATGTATGACGCTTGTGCAGCAATGTCAACGGGCTGTCCATTGGGGCGAGATGAGTTACCATAGCCAAACAAATCGACAGCAATCACTCGCGCTCGTGATGCAAGCTGTGGAACAACATCACGCCAGAGCATGTGGTTCGTTGGTATGCCGTGCATCAGCAACAGCATGGGGCCATCGTTGCCTGCCATCCAAACATTCAAGTTTTGCTCTCCGACTCGGTATCGTTGGGTTGAACCGATGGGTGGAGCAGGAAGGTATGTTTCTTTCTCAGTCATTTGTTTAGATCACCCTATTCTGTTTTTACGGGTCAATTATTTCTGGCAGCCTGGGTTATTGCATTTTTTTTGTAAACTTCGGGTAGTTTCCACCAAGGAACATGAGGATATTCATGATGTTCTTGGTGATAGCCAAAATGATAGCAAGTGAGAAATGACCAGAAAACGGGGAGTGGGGTACTATGTGCAAAATGAGAGTTGGTATATCCGCCTTCTGGTTCCTGGTGGGTTAAGAATGTTCCAAAATAAAATAGCTGTAATGAACTCAAAATGGGGGGGATAACCCAAAACAAAGTTAAATTAACCTCAGTTACATGGATTACGCCTTTAAGGAAGTTGAATATAAGTATGAGTCCGATTAATCGCCTCCAGCTCCAGTAGCCCTTCATAAAATGAAAGTACCAGGCAAAAAAGTTTTTATGTCTAGTATCATGAAAATCTGGGTCAAGTTCACTAGCCGGATGATGGTGGTGCTTCCAGTGCTTTTCCGTTAGATTTTTATAAGAAAATAATCCATAAACAAAGGCTGATACTGAACCGATTAAATCATTGATTCTGCGATTTTTGGGCAAAACGATTCCGTGAATGGCATCGTGAGCAGTAATAAATAATCCCGTATAGAGAAATGTTTGGAAAAATATAGCGATCGCTATCCCAAAAGCAGGAATTTCGGAGATGTTGAGCGAAAGTAAGAAAACGAGGTTGACTGCCCATAACCCAATGATGGTAAAAGCCAATATAACTCCCTTAATCTCTCCTTTTTCTCTGGAAAAAGATATAATTTTTATGGGCTTTATAGAGATTCGTTCAGCTTGAAACACACCTTTACTCCATTAAGAGGGAAGATTTACGAGTTATAGGATTAGTATCGATAGTGAGAAGAGAATTCTGTGAACCGTCAGTGTTATTCACGCCCTAACAGCAACCCTACACAAAGCTGTGGACTCTACAAAAGCTCACATTTTGACCTTTATTGGCTAGGGCTTTAACTTCTTAAAAGTCTCAATTGTCACTTATACATTTATCTTAATACATTTATCTTAACAATTTAACTAATACTAGTTTTATCTCTATGGGTTTAAAATCTATCCATTCCAATGGAATGATGTTAATAATTTAAGGGCTGTATTACTGAATACATCAGCACCCGAATACAACCCTACTCTCTAACCTTGAGCATCAGACCTTAACGGCTTTGCCGATATACCACACGGAAGTATCTTCGTTGATTTGAATTTTAAATAGTTCAAATTTATTATTCTTATTTTGATTATTTAACCCCTTGAACACCATATTTTTCAGGGTTTGGAAATTAGTTCCATCAGTCATGTCAAACCCTTTAATAACGATATCCGTGAAGCCAGTTTTTTCCATGCTAGTCATCAATTCCTGGGGAGGGATGAACTTATTCCAATCGTGAAGCCCCTTTGGTAATTGCTTAAGAATATCCTCTAAAAGCCAAATCATTACTATTTTAGATTTAAAGGTTTTGTTGATGGTATCAAATAAAAAAGAACCATTTTTGTTTAAAACTCGATAAACCTCTGAAACAACTTTGTTCCAATCTGCTACATGCTCTAAAACATCAAAACACAGAACAACATCGAAGGTATTGTCATCGTAAGGTAGATTTTCAGCAACTCCAGATTGATAGTCAATTTGTAAACCATTCTTTCTAGCATGGTCTTGTGCTGCTTTAATTGAATTTGGAGATAAATCAATTCCTGATACCTGAGCTCCTAACTGGGCCGCAAATTCACAAGCAGAGCCCCCTCCACAACCAATATCTAAAACTTTAATTCCTTTCCAATTGGGAATATAGTTCTCGAAGAACTCAAACCTTGACTTATTCAAATGATTAGATAAATATAAGGTTTCACCTTCACTCCACCATTTATCTGCATTCAGTTCGTAATATTGTAAATCATTCTTTGTCATTGTTTCTTCTCCTTAAATGGATGGACGACATTTTATGCCGTCCATTTCATAGGGGTAAAAAATTAATTTTTCTCATTGCCTTTAACATGCATCCCTTTTCCCTTAAGAGTGCAAAAGGGATTTTGGCAACAAGTCTACTCATCCCGCACTCTAGCGCGTATCAATCCTCTCTTAAGATCTGGGCGATGTGTTCATCTGCGCCATTGTTTGTTTCGGTTGGACAAACCCAAAGTAGGCAGCAACTGCTGCTGTTAGGGCGTTGAACCAAACATTGTGACCGAAGAGCGGCATTAAGTTGAATGTTGTTTTAGCTAAAGGTAGTAATCCCATGATTGCGATCAAGAAATAAGCGATCGCAAAACCACGATTGAAGAAACGCGCACCACCCGCGCTGGTATATGAAACAATCCCTAAGCAGCCAACTACTACGTGTACGATATTATGCAAAAGATTGGTTGGAAATAGCCCGAATAGATAGCCAAATCCCGCTGCATAGATGGTAGGAGATGCATCAAGAGGGATAGCTTCACCTGTAGGCGGCAGTGAAACAAGACTTGGTACAAATCCAGCTATACCGATAAGCGCGAAGATAATTCCGATGGAAAGAGCACAGTAACGCTCTGCCATGTTTTCTCTATTTATGTTGTCCATCTTTTTTATTCCCTCATTTTTTCAAATCTTCAAGAGTTAGTATCCTTCCCATAGAACTTTCGCTTCTACTGAGTTTCCTAAAGAATAGAAAGAAACCTTAGTGGCTTAACTGACGGCAAGATATACTCACTCCCTTTCCCCACCCAGTTATTTACCCCTATTCTTCACTTACTCTCCACACCCTGCTCGCTCATCTCGGAACAGAAAGGGACTAATACTTTCTATTCAACTCATATTTCATCCGGTTAACTCTATCAAAAGGAAGCATTAATTTTTGCAGAGCCGTGTGTTCTCCTATACGAGAAAACCTAACTCAGACCTACAAGAAACTCCTGATTGGAATTAACGCAAAGTGAAAAATTCTTCGGCAACTGAAGGGTGAATCCCGATAGTGGCATCGAAGTCTTTCTTGGTTACACCCATGCGGATAGGGAGCGCGAGACATTGAATAATATCTATTGCCCCTTCACCTACCATGTGAGCACCTAGCACCCGATCTGAGCGACTATCTACAACTAACTTGATTAAGGTTTTCTCATCTCGTTTAGCCAGACTATGTAAAAGCGGACGAAACTTCGAGCGATAGCATTGCACAGAGTCACCTAGTTTACGCCGAGCTTGGGCTTCACTCAAACCAACAGTAGCTGCCTCAGGGTGGGAACTAACGGTCGCGGGAACGCATTCATAACAGATAACATGGGGATTATTCCCAAATTCAGTGTCGGCAAAAGCTCGACCTTGAGCAATGGCAACCGGAGTAAAATTCAGCCGATTGATACAATCCCCAACTGCAAAAATATTTGCTTGTGAAGTTCGGCAGTAATCATCTACGACAATTGTATTTTGAGTGACTTTAACACCTGCCCTTTCTAGAGCCAAGCTACTGATATTAGGGACACGATGTGTACCATCGAGGACGGTATCCACGCTCAAGGGGTTTTGGCTTGTCGGTGACACCATCAAATTCAGCTCATCTCCCCTACGTTCAATTTCTTTGACCGCAGTATTGTTGAGAAGCTGAATACCATGTTGGTTTATCCCCTCCGTAACAGTTATGCCAATATCTTGATCAAAAGTAGATAAGATATGGTTTTCCTCGATTATCTGGGTAACCTGGGAGCCAAGATTTTTCATAATCCCCGCTAATTTCACAGCAATATAATCACCCCCAAGTACTGCTATACGCTTGGGTTGCTGTTTGAGATTAAATAGTTCGCCTGCGGTGATGGCATGTTCAATTCCTGGTATCTCTAGTTTGACGGCTTTTGCCCCCACTGCAATCAAAACTTTGTCGGCAGTAATCTGACAGCCTGCAACATCTAAGGTATGAGCATCGCTGAAGGTCGCACATCCCTTAATCAGCTCAATTCCTGCTTCTTGGAGCGCTCGCATATGTACCTGGCTCAGACGATGGATTTCCTGCTCTTTAGCAGTAATAAATTGCTGCCAATCAAAAATATTGCTGTCTTGGTTCCAGCCATAGCCTGCTGCATCTTGAGAATCCTCAGAGAATTCAGCGGCGAAGGACATTAATTTTTCAGGAATACAGCCTCGGATGACGCAGGTTCCGCCGACTAAATCTTGTTCTGCGATCGCAACACGGGCACCATAGGCAGCAACCTGCTTAGCAGCCGCAAGACCTCCAGGCCCCGCACCAATTACAAAAAGGTCATAATCAAATGTCATGACTCAATAAGGTTAGGTTTCACTTTTTTGTATTAGTCGTAATCAGCAATTTGCTAGTGCGTTTCAACCCTCTGACAGTTTTGAAACGAGACAAACAAGCTTCAAGATGAGGACATTCTTCACATTGAAGTTCTTTTCCTGGATTGGAACACCCACAAGGCGGATTCAAAAAACACTCAGAAGCGTGTTTGGGCGTACCGGAATCTTGGAGGACAATGCCTAAAATCGTTTCTCGCAAACTAAAAATAAAATTTTGATAAAGCATAACTTTACTTTTAATAATTAATAGCTCTTAATACATTCTCAAGGGCCAAGGAATTTATTGCTTCATCCTTAGAGCCTGTCTTACCTTGACTGAAGGAATAGTTCTGTATTAATTTAGTTTGTTGCCGTTACTACAATTTCTCCAACAACAAGAGGAGGGAGGCATTAGTCCGCGCAGGCGGACTTGGTTTGTATACGCCCCTCCAATTCCATTCTGAGGGTTTGGTGCAAGACTCTCCATGAGCTGCACACACGAGCATTGCGATGAAAGTCTTTCCTCCCGACTCCTGACTCCTGACTCCTGACTCCTGACTCCTGACCCCTGACCCCTGACTCCTGACTCCTGACTCCGGACTCCTGACCCCTGACTCCTGACCCCTGACTCCGGACTCCTGACTCCTGACTCCTGACTCCTGACTCCGGACTCCTGACTCCTGACTCCTGACTCCTGACTTTCAAGACAGATATGAGTTACGGAATTATTCAAACAAAGTTCGATCGCTGGCTTGATGGCAAGTAAAGGAATCAAGCTATTAAATCAACTCTTTGCCTGCTTTGAGAATCAGCACACAGCTTGGTCCGTGTGTAATTTGGCTATCCATCACCATTTGTACCGCTTCATTCAAGGAAAGATGCAGTTTTTCTATTGTTTCTGTTCCCTCTTGATCAGGTTGTGTAAAAGTTAACTGCTTTGTCAGAAACAGATGCACAGGACAATTAACAATTGATGTATCGATATGGAAAAATCCTAAATCATTCCATTCCTCGGCTTTGATTCCTAACTCTTCTCGAATTTCACGTCGTGCTGCTTCAAGGGGAGGTTCATCGTCCTCCAGCGCACCACACACCACTTCGATACTTTCTTTACCAAGAGCATAGCGAAATTGCCGAGTGAGGTAGACGGTGCGATCGCTATCTATCGGCAAAATCGCAACACCAGATTTCATTGTGACAGTACCATAGAGACCCGGTTGCCCGTCCGGTTGAAGAACTTGGTCTTCTCGAACCTTGATAAACGAATTTTGGTACTTCTGATTCGTTTCTTGTATTGTCCAAGGACCGTGTTTTTGTGCCATGATCAATCCCCTTGCTATTAACCCTCCCCGTCCCCTTGTCTGGAGCGTCAGGAGCGTCTGTCCTAATGAGTCCTAACGATGAGTATTAAAACGGAAGCGATAAGACCTTCTCTGTCTAGTTTCAAACTTTTTCAAGATATATAAAATTAAAAGCTGGCTCATCAACCCCTTGAATGATATTCTTGTTTCACTGCCAAGTATTGATGAATACACAATCAGCTCGCTCTTGATACAAAAGAGCAACTCAAAAAGTTCGCATTGGATATGCAATCAGCTATGGATTTTATTCAAGTAGCGTAAATATTAGACTTCTTGCAGAAGTCGGGAACAGGCAACTCCTTAACGGGGAACAGTGAACAAGAATTGATGCAAGCAGCAGACGCTCGTAAACTCGCTACCGCTATGCTGCTATCGAACCATGCTACGCAAACGCTATCATAAAAATACTTTTGCAAGAGGTCTATTTTGAGTAATTGAATGGCGCGATCGCACTTTTTAACAAGGGGCTTTGAGTATAGAGTATTCCATCCGCCAATTCTGTAATCTAATCCCTACGACACTGGTTGCCAAATCTTAATCGTCTGGTCACTACTGCCACTCACCAAAACGTGTCCACTCGGACTAAAGGCAATCGACTCAACCGCTCTGAAATGCCCGGAAAGGGTACACAACCGTTTCCCAGAATGCCAATTCCACAGTTCAATCAGCTTGCCACTCGCACAAGCAAGCGTTTGACCATCTGGACAAAATGTGATATCAGCAGTTCCCTGAGACTGAGTCATCATAAAGCGCAACTGTTTGCCCGTATTGGGACTCCACAACTGAACGGCCGTACTGCTGCCACTCGCAAGGGTTTGACCATCGGGGCTAAACGCTAGGGCGGTAATTTCACTCAACTGACTAGAAAAGGTGCGTAGCAGTCTACCCGTGTGGGGGTTCCAAAGCTCCAGGGTACCATCCAAACTGCCAACGGCACAGGTATGACCATCAGGGCTAAAGGCTACAGTTCGAGCAGAATTGGAGTTTCCGGCAAGAATACGCAGCAACTTACCCGTCCGCACAGCCCAAACTTTGATTTCCCAGTCCCCACTACTCACCAGCATCTGACCATTGGGACTAAATACAAGGTAGCGCACGCGATCGGGACGTCCTGTTAGTGTTTGTTGCAACTCTTCCGTCTCTAACAACCACAGCTTAATCGTTTTTTCATAACCTCCACTGGCTAAAATCTGACTGTCGGGACTAATCGCAACACAATTCACGCGATGGGTGTGTTCGGAGAGGGTACTTCGCAACACTCCATTACTGAGATTCCACAAGCGTATGGTTTTGTCATAGCTGCCACTCACTATCGTTTGACCATTAGGGCTGATGGCCACTGACTTCACCACATCCGAATGCCCGGAGAGGGTACGGCGCAGTCTCACTTTTGCCCAAACACTGGGAGTTGTGGTGGTGGGGAGAAAGCTGGAAATCAGGGATAAGATGCCTTTAGGTTTTGAGGGAACAGGTTCCGGCGATCGCTTATTTTCCACAATGGGCGGCGGCGGTGGCAACTCCGGTGCTGGTGAAACAATTTCCTCCAAGCAGCGCAAAATCATTTGTGGCGTTTGTGGGCGTTTACCGGGAAACACCGCCATGAGGTAATCAATTAAATCTGCAAACTCCCGTGAAATCTGCGGAGCACCCTCTCGCCATTGCAACCGTCCGGTTCGGGGATCTTTCTCAAAATCATTGGGATGCTTGCCCGTTAATAAAAAGACAAAGGTTCGTCCCAAGGCAAAGAAATCAGATTGGGCAACGGCGTGGCCCTCTGCTTGTTCCGGTGGCGTGAAACCCGTAGAAATAATCACAGTTCCGGTTGCATTCTGTTTTTGTTTCTGCAAATAGGTATCTGTAATTTCCCGAACTGCACCAAAGTCAATTAATGCTAGATGTCCAGTGCTTCGGATCATAATGTTGGAGGGCTTGATATCCCGGTGTACCAGTTCCTGTTGATGAACTTGCTCTAAGATTTCTGTAAGTTGCTTCAACCAAGCGATCGCTTGTTCTTGAGTAATTGGTTGCTTGCCTCGACTCACCTGCCATTGCTTTAAATTCAAGCCCTCAATTTTCTCCATCACCAGGCAGTGATAGTGTTCTCCTGCCGTGTTACTCAGCGTGAAATATCCATCTGGCTCAACTTTAGGAATACCGGGATGCTGTAACCGACTTAAAACCAGTGCTTCTCGCTGGAACAGAGCGATCGCTTTTTTTCTGCCCTCTGGACTGGGGAAACGATCCATCCTCAGCACTTTCAGAACTTTTGGACTCCCGCCATCATCCACTTCAAAGGTTTGACCAAACCCCCCTTTCCCCAGGATTCGGCGCACTTGATAGCGATCTTTTAGTAGCATCCCTGGTTGAATCATGTCTTTTACTAACAAGCCTGGATGAATCATGAGAGTCCCTGACAAAAAAGCAATTTTGGCTAGCTGTTGATACCTATCTCTCAGGTCGAGAGCTCTTATGCAAAATGCCTCTAACTACTGACATTGTTTTCAATAAATTGCAGCAGATTGCGAATATTGCTTTGGGCATATCCTATGGTTTGTGGAGGCTTTCCTTGTAGCATTAATAAAATTTCATTAAGCCGCTCTTTCATGCTGTTGGTGACTCTTAATATCATATGTAACCTCTCTACCACCCTTGTTAGGATTAGGCGAATTTGGATTTGTTTAAAGTCTTCTTGCTCGGATTCTTTAACTAAACACAGGCTCCTGAGCAGTCCCAGGTGATCAAGACACTGAGTGTCAATAACTGCTACAAGGTCTTGGCAAACCTGTTCGATTAATTGGTTAGTCACATATTTTTTAAGTACAGGCTGGATAGTAAAAAGGGCTTTTCTGCCTTCTGGGTTCGGTTCTTCTTCAAGAAGCGATCGCCGTTTGAGCGATTCTAAAGCAGCAATGAGTTGCGCTGATGAGGAGACAAAAAAGCACCCATCTTTCCTCAATTCCGGTATAGAAATTGGCTGCTGTTCAATAGCTAACCAATAAATAATTCCCTTTTCCAAAGATGATAATCGCTCAAACTGCTGACTTAAAACATTAGGAAGAATATCACCAATCACCAAGGTGCTTTCCTCTAGAAATTGAAAAATATTACCATCAAATATCTCTTGAATAGTAGTAGCCATAATTTTTAAAGCAGCAGGATGTCCTCGATAGATCTGAATCAGTTCTTCCCAGCCCCGCTGTAGAGGTGGGTTTTGTTGGGTTTGCCTATCGGTAGGATTTATCGGTTGCCAATCCAACCCATCCTTACGAAATAAACCTTTAGCTTCTAAAATTCGTTTGGCATCTTCTTTCGGTAAACCCTTGATTCGCAAATCTCGGATGGGTAGTGAGGCTCCTGCCATAGCGGCAATTTCTATCGGTTTTTCTCGGCTAATTAAAAGTAAACAGCTTTGGTGACGTTCTTGTCCCACTCGTCGGATTAATTTCCCATAATCTTGATAGCCGTCTCGATATTGCCCTGCGAGCTCCCCACTCCGTAAAACCGTTTCTACATCATCGAGTACCAGTAAACAGGGGTTCGCTCTTAAGTACTCAATTAATCGCGAGACTTGAGCGTCTACCGTTTGAGGGCAATTGGTTTCTCGCCCTTCTGATAAAAAATCAATCCAATCCGCTAAGGTTTCTTGAACGGGTGGAGCACTACGTAGCGATCGCCAACTCAAAAACTCAAATGATGGCTGAATTTGTTTGGCAAGCTTTACCCCTAGCGATGTTTTGCCAATGCCACCCATACCCAAGAGTGCCACTAAACGACAGCGTTCTGTGACAATACACTGCTCTAACTGAGCAAGCTCTGTGGTGCGTCCGTAAAAGATGGAAGTGTCGATTTCTGCTTCCCAATCTTGACGGCTGTTCTCAGTTGCCGTGCTCGCGCGATCGACAATTTCTTCCCAATTCAGTTCTAAAACCTGGCAATACGCCTTAAACGCTACGGCACTAATGGGTTTTGTTCCTGCCAAAAACCTGCGCCACGTTCCTTCTGAGATACCGTTAGCGTAAGGCCCCCCTGAAAACCAATTTTTTTCAGGCTCTAAAACCTTACTCGCCTCAATGAAACAGGTGTCGTCATTACCGATATTCCAACCCCAGCCCTTTTCATTTCTGGCTTGATTAATTTTGGCTTTTCCCTGCCTGGAGGCTTTAAGAGTCGGCACCCATCAACCCTGATTTAGGCGAATGTCAAGATCAATTTTAGATCAGTTCGTTCATTTCTGGATCGACTCCCAGATCGCCACCTGACACTCACATGAGTTTATCTTGAGCCAACCCAGGCAAATCAAGGATTCTACTGATATGGTAAGCCCAATGAACAACACTGAAGCCGTCTTCATAAGCTTTTTGTAGTTTCTTGAGCGCTTAGGACGATTACTGAACCGATGTTTGAGGAAAGCTGCTAGAGCGCCGATTCAGTAGAATAAGTTTACAAATCAGCCTAAATTTGTAATAGTTACAATCCAAGTTCCAGTTACCAAGCTCCTTCTACTACAGTTTCGACCATAATCCGGGTCTGAATCACCCTTTATTTGCAGATAATGTACTCTCAAGATGACACTGTTTGCTTTTTCGGAGCGCTCTTGGAAAGCGGGTCACTACAGTTAGACTGTGACTTTGCAAGCATTCAACTATCTGCTAATTCATTCGTTACTCATTGCCGTCAAAATTTCCATAGCACGTTGTGCATCTTGTACGCCAACAAACAAATGGTCGTGGTGGTAAGCTGCAATTACGTTACAGCTTATGCCAGCCATTGCTAATCGCTTTGAAATTGCCGCCGTAAAACCAACAGCTTCAAGTGAAGAATGAATTGTGAGTGTAATCCACGCTGCTACAAAGGAATATGGAATTGAAAGTTTTTTCGCTTGCTGTTTTGTAATGATCAGTGTAACGCCTTCTACTTCCTGAAAGATACAGACTGGTTCTATATTTGTTGGGATTTGGTGAGCAGGTACGCTGCAAAATACATATTCACCCGCTTGCAATTGCGGTTTCATGCCTCTGATCAGACTTTGCAGTTCTGTCTCTCCACTCATCTACCTACACCTATCCATCAAACATTTACTGCTGTTCACTGGTCTCAAGATTCTGTTGCATTGCTGCACCTACGGCTTGAATAGCCGAGTCTGTACTCTGTAGCAGGGCATGTGCAACACTGAATTGATCGGTATGGCTGCGGTTTTGGCTAAGTTTATATGTTCCTTCCAATCGAGTGACAGTCATCTCGAAGCCAATAATGCCATTCATCATTCCTTCACGAAAGTTATCGGATAAATCATGCCACTGTGATTTGTAGCTAGTTTCGTATGTATCAATCATCTCATCTATCATTCTATCCATCAGTTCTTGTGAATTATTGAGGGTGATGAATTGAGGCTTACCATAGGCGTGTACGGCGATATAATTCCATGTTGGTACACTCTCGTGCTTCTCGTACAACGATGGTGAGATATAAGCGTGTGGCCCTGTAAAAATGGCAAGCGACTCGCTGGTGCCGAAGGCTTTCCATTGAGGATTTTGCTTAGCAAGATGACCTGTCAACTTAACAGTGTTGTCTTGCATTGTGACGACGAGCGGAATATGTGAGGCAAAAGGTGTGCTGTCCACAATAGATACTAAGGTGGCAAAACTATTAGCACGAATAAAGGCTAGTAGTTTCTCAAGGTCATCTTCCCGAAAGGCATTTGGAATATACATAAGGAATTCATCAAGAGTTATTTTTGCTCGAAGGCGGAGGTGATGGAGTTTCCTCATCAATGATCGGTGGTACCCCATTAGACGAAATTTCTTCCTGTTGCTCAGCAACAGCTTTAAGCTTGAGGTAAAAATTAGACCTATCGGGGGGTGGGGTGAATTGGTGAATCGGCTGTCTGTTGTTTTCACCACGAGACCAATCTGCCTCATGATTAGGGCTACCAGCATCAGTTAACGTTTCTGGTTGTTGCTCATCAGATTCGAGGGGAGTTTCAGCTTCTGTTGGTGTCGTTTTTGCTCGCGGAGTTTCTGGGATATAGGTAGATGGTGATTCTTGTGGCATTACCTCAAACTTCACCCTTTGATCAGGAATGTCGGGGAAACTGGGGGCTACGATGGGTAAATTGGGTTCTAAGTTTACATCCGGCGATCGCTGATAGAGGGGGGCTACCAATTTTTGGGGAAGTTTGCGAGAAATCAGCCGCTCAAACTCATGATTAAAGCGATACATCGGCTGTCCACGTCGCGCCCAGACAGCCAAGATTTGCTCGACAGAAACTGCTTTGTAACGCCCCTGATAGAGTGCCTCAATCACCGCCATACGCACCCAATTGACTGGATAGTTCTTCTGCCACAGATGCACTAATTCTTTTGCCGTATAGCCTTTGAGTTCAAACCCATAATGATTGAGCAGTGCAACGGCATCAGAAAGGCTCGTGTCGGCAGTTGGCTCCCTCATTTCAATGGTGGGTATTGGATTTTGGATTTTGGCGGGGGCGGAAATTCTCCCCTGCGCTTGGAGCTCCCTCATTCAACTTCAACTCGGCAGTGTTGACACAATATAAGGTGAATTAATCGCACTCACGCGACCGGTTCTGACCAAAGCCTGATACATAAACGCGATCGCTTCTGCACGAGTGGCTTCCTGCTTGGGTTGCAACTGTTTCAGGTTGGGGTAATTCACCACAATTCCGGCCTGAGTGGCAGCAGCAACCGCTGCTTTAGCGTAAGCAGGAATACTATCGCGATCTTCGTAGATTTCCAAGACTTTCTCATCGGCACTGGGTAGAGAAAGCCCATTCACCAAGGAAGTAATTAGCTCAACACGTCGTAAACTTTGCTGGGGATGGAAGGTTTGGTCGGGGAATCCGGAAAGGAAGCCACCGCGATAGGCTTGGCTAATTACGGGTAAAGCCCAGTAATCAGCAGGGATATCGATGAATTGAGTTTCTGGACGGATAGGAGATGGGTTAAACACTTTCACCGCAAGAGCGGCATACTGAGCTCGCGAGAGCAGTGAATTCGGTTGAAATGAGCCATCAGCAAAGCCACTCACCAAGTTCATGCTACTGAGGCGACGAATAAAATCATTCGCCCAGTGTTGCTGAATATCGGTAAAGGAGGCAATGTAAGGGTCAGGGTTGACAATATAGGGAGATGCGATCGCTTCAGCACGTCCTGTTTCTACCAACGCTTGATAAATCAATGCGGCAATCTCAGCGCGGGTAATGTTACGCATCGGATCGATTTGATTGGGTTTGGGATAATTCACCACTAATCGTCGCTGCGTAGCCGTTGCGATCGCATCAGTAGCATAGCTGGGAATTTGAGCGCGATCGTTGTAGAACAGGAGTATATTCGCATTCCCGCCACTGAGTCCCAACCCACTTACGAGTGACACTAACGCCTGTATCCGCGTCAAATTTTGTTGGGGACGAAATGTTCCATCCGGAAAACCCGAAATAAACCCCATTCCTGCCGCCACACGAATTGCTGATGAAGCCCAAAAGTTAGCTGAAACATCTGCAAACGTTCCTGTCCCCGTCCCTCGCTGTCGAGGCAAATCAAAAGATTTAGCAATAATAGCCGCATATTCCGCCCGAGTAATTCCAGCTTCTGGCTTGAACGTACCATCGGGAAAGCCGAGAATTAGCCCCCGCGTCACCAATCCCTGAATAAAGGCTGTCGCCCAATGACTGCCCAAGTCACTAAACTGAGCCGGGCCAATCGCCGCTACTGGGACTTGAGCTGAGCGCAACGTGACCGGGCCAGAAACCCGTGTAGGATTGAGTTGATTTCCTACCGAAACCAACGTCAAAGACGTGCTATTTTGTAAATCAATCTGACCATTATCTCGAAAAATATTACCCGCTGGGTCTTGACTGCTGCCCAAATCCGGTCGGGCCTCTCCCGTAATCACCAGCCCCCCACTCGTATTTTTTTCAATCAAATTGCGACGTAGCACGGGTTTAGCTGATCGAGACAAGAAAATTCCCGTATTATTCCCTACTAAATTGTTATCGGCGACTAAAGGAGCTGCCGAGTCACTAATGGCAATGCCATAACCCGTTTTTTGACAAAGATTGCGCCGCACTTCCCCCTTCGCATTGCGGACTAGAAAAATACCGCTGGCTGCGTTGGAGATAAATATATTATCAACAATCAAGGGTTTACTGGTGCCACTGACGAAGACTCCCTCGCGGGTTGAGTTGGTGAAGGTATTGTTGGCAACCATCGGTGCCGTTGATTCAATCCAAACTGCCGTCCCCTTTTCGCCTTGATTGGTCACGGTAACGCCTCGCAATTGGGTATTATTCTCTAGGCGTAACGTGATATTTTGTGGCCCAAAGGTTGGGCTATTGTATTTCCCACTGCCTAGGATGACAATCCCCTTGCCTTTACTCGGTTCATGTCCCAATATCATCACCCCAGCAGGAACCACCAAGGGGAATACTTCCCCCCCAGCCGCATTGTAAGTCCCTTGAATCAACTGAATGGTGGTTCCTGCTGAAGCAACGGCAAGTGCGCGTGTCAGGGTTTTGAACGGAGATTGGGCGTTACCCGATCCAGCATCCTTGCCAGTTAGTGGGTTGACGTAAAGAGTGGATTGAACCATGATTTGATGTTTACCAGAACAAAAACAGCGATCGGGGATGGGCTTTTAAGAGTTGAATGTTAAAAGTTGGAGGGTTGAACGTTCTAGCATTCAACCTTTTCAGGGAGTAACCTTCAACTGGAGTTAGCCAGAAGTCCCTAAAAACCCTACCCTTAAAAGTTGGGGAACATCCACCAAGCCTCCTAGTTCTACCCTAACTGAAGGAAGTCAAACCCTTACGATGAACGACCCACACTCATGATTGAAGTCGAGCATCTCAGCAAAATCTACGCCTCTACCCCAGCCATTCAGGATGTTACCTTCAAGGTCGAACCTGGAGAAATCCTGGGATTTTTAGGCCCAAATGGTGCCGGAAAAACCACCACAATGAGAATTTTGGCTGGATATTTACCGGCAACGAGTGGCACCGCTCGCATTGCCGGCTACGATGTTCACGAACGTTCCATGGAAGTCCGGCAGCGGATTGGTTACTTGCCAGAGACGCCACCCCTCTATCGAGAAATGACGGTTGAGGGATTTTTGCACTTCGTTGCCCGAATTAAGGGGGTGGCGGCAGGCGATCGCACGGCAAGGGTAAACTGGACTCTAGAGCGCTGCAACCTAACTCAAAAGCGCAAGATACTCATCCGCAAACTCTCCAAAGGCTTCCGGCAGCGCGTTGGCATTGCTCAAGCGATCGTTCACGACCCCCCAGCCATCATTCTCGACGAACCCACCGTAGGACTCGACCCCCGGCAAATCATCGATGTCCGTAACTTAATTAAAAGCCTTGCTGGAGAGCATACCATTATCCTCTCGACCCACATTCTGCCAGAAGTGAGCATGACTTGTAACCGCGTGGCGATTATCAACCGGGGTCGCATTGTCGCAACCAATCGTCCCGAAAATTTAATGGCTCAGTTGGTTGGTGGGTCAGGTTATGAGCTAGAGGTAGATGGCGATGCCAAACAGTTACAGAAAATGTTACAGATTTTGCCAGGAGTCTGCATGGTTGAACTCGTTGAAAACCCCGAACTCCCACCCCATCGCTCTTTGATACGCATTACCTCCTCTCCTGATGCCGAACCCGGACGCGATATTGCAGCTGTCACAACTGGCGCTGGATTTGGAATTCACGAAATGCGCCGTACTCGCGCCACACTAGAAGATGTCTTTTTAGAACTGACGATGCGAGAAGAATCCCTCGAACAGCCTGCTGCTGATGATGCTGTTGATGATGAAGTGTCAGATGCCACCGAGCAAGAGCTAAGTGTTGAAAATTAAACCTTCAACCTCCAACCTTCAACCTCCAACCTTCAAATTTCAACCTTCAACCTTCAACCCTTCTTCAACCCTTTCTGGAGGACAAACATAAATGGGTGTAATCCTTGCCAACATCATGGCAATTTTTCGCAAAGAATTGCAGGGTTATTTTGGTTCACCTTTAGCCTATTTAGTCGCCACTATCTTCTGGCTGATGTCTGGCTTCTTTTTCGTAGCGATTCTGTTAAGCCCAGATGGTATTCTTCAACAAGTCGCGACACGAGACCAAATGGGGATACCAGCACCGCCTATAGATGTGGCTTATGAATTTTTAAATGCGTTTTTAGGTTTCCTCGGTCCCTTGGCTTTATTTTTACTACCAGTTCTCTCGATGGGACTTTATGCGGAAGAACGCAAGCGTGGAACGTTAGAATTATTGGCAACTTCACCGATTACAAATTGGGCGGTAGCGATAGGGAAGTTGTTAGGCGTGCTGGCATTCTTTACGTTCATGATGCTGCCGTTGCTGATTTATGAAGCGATTGCACTGAGCGCTGCTAATCCTCCCTTACCCCCTGCCGTCCCTTTACTCGCCCATGGGGGATTAATCTTATTAGCTGCTGCCATCCTTTCGTTAGGAATGTTCATTTCTTCCCTAACAGAGAACACCATTTTAGCCGCTTTCCTCACCTTTGGGCTAAATATTTTCCTGTGGGTGATTGGTTGGATTGCCCAAAATATCAAGGGTGTAGTCGGTGAAGCCTTAAGTCATTTATCCCTACTGGATGCCTATAACACTTTAGTTAAGGGCATCCTCGAACCCAGTGCGCTGATTTTGTTTGCTAGCTACATTATCCTTGGCATATTTTTAACGGCTCAGTATATTGATGCCCTACGTTTCCAGCGATCGTAACCAGTTGTCAGTCATTCGATTTTGGATGCGAGGATTTTGGATGCGAGGATTGTCCCCACGTCTGAAATTGGGGGGCTTGAAACATTTTTAGTTCTTGGTAATTTGTTATTAGTTACGTTTTATTAGTAAATCGGAGTGTAAAACACTTGTTTTGATAACTCTAAAAATTAAACTAATGACTAATGACCAATGACTAATGATTAATGATTAATGACTAATAGCTAAAATGAAAACTCTTAAAAAAAGCAAGACCTCTTTAAAATACCTGTTTTGGCTCGGCCCCATCCTGACCATCATGGGAATCAGTGCCTATTTTGTTGCTGGAGAATGGTCGCCAGTGGCTGTAGGGTTGCTGGCTGCTGGATTGGTGTTGATTGGATTGTGGCTGGTATTTTTAGGCAGTTTGGCTCCTGGTTTCTGGAACCGCCGTTCCACACAGGTAGGAACGAATGCCATTATCGCGACGCTGTCAGTATTAGTTCTTTTGGGACTGATTAACTTTTTAGCCATTCGCTATGGCCAGCGCCTTGATTTAACTGAAAATCAGCAGTTTACCCTCTCACCTTTATCACAAGCCGTGGTAAGAGATTTAGATCAGCCAGTCAAGGTTTGGATATTTTCTCCTAGTCCTAACCCCGTTGACCTGGAATTGCTGAAAAATTATCGTCGCTATGGAGCGAAGTTAGACTACGAGTATGTCGATCCGCAGCTACAACCGGGACTGGCTCAGAAGTTTAATGTGAATTCTCGTGGAGAGGTTTACCTGGAATACGGCGCTCAGCGAAAGTTAGTGCAAACGGTAAGCGATATAGAACCACTGTCGGAAATCAAGCTGACTAACAGTATTGAACAATTGACAAGCGATCGCATTGACAAAGTTTACTTCCTCCAAGGCCATGGAGAACGTCCCATGGAAGAGGTGGAAGGTGGGCTCTCTCAAGCCCTGAATGCGCTACAAGATAAAAACTTTACTCCCTTACCCCTCAATTTAGCTGAGCGCTCAGAAGTACCTAGCGATGCCTCTGCCGTTGTTGTCGCCGGCCCTAAACGACCCTTGTTTGAGGGAGAAGTTGAAGCCTTGAAAAATTATCTCTCCAGTGGCGGCAGCCTGCTATTGATGATCGACCCGGAAACCAATCCCGGACTGGATAGCATCCTGACAGACTGGGGTGTTACGCTCGATCGCCAAGTGGTAATCGATGCCTCAGGTGAGGGACGTGTCGTAGGGCTTGGTCCCGCTACGCCCTTGGTAACCAACTACAGCAACCATCCCATTACCCAAGATTTTGGCAATAACTATTCTCTTTATCCAGTAGCACGACCAGTGGAGGTCACTTCTATAAAAGGCGTTACAGACACCCCCCTACTACGTACCAATGAACAGAGTTGGGCAGAAAATACACCTGAGAAGCAACCCCTACAGTTCAATCCCCAAGAAGGCGATAAACCGGGCCCCCTCACCCTGGGCGTTGCTTTGAGTCGCAAAGTACAACCCCCGTCAGTCTTACCCACACCCCAGGCAACTAGTAGTCCTGGGGCATCCCCGTCCCCATCCCCTTCTCTTACAGGGCAAGCCAACGCTTCCCCCTCTCCTACAGCCCAAGCAACGGCAAGTCCTCAGGTCTCCCCATCTCCTTCCCCCTCTCCTACAGCCGAGGCAACGGCAAGTCCTCAGGCTTCCCCATCCCCTTCCCCCTCTCCTACAACCCAAGCTACAGCCTCACCTTCATCAGAAAATGAAACAAAAACTGAAAAGAAAGCATCGGAGGCACGGCTGGTGGTTATAGGAAACTCCAGTTTCAGCACAAATGGTTGGTTTGATCAGCAATTGAATGGAGATGTCTTCCTCAACTCCGTCAGTTGGTTAAGCAATCGGGACAATCGCGCCCTGTCCATCCGTCCCAAAGAGCAGGAAAACCGCCGCCTTAATCTGACACCCATCCAAGCTGGGATACTGGGTTGGACAGGGCTATTTATTATGCCTTTACTGGGTTTGACGACTGCTGGAATAATGTGGTGGCTACGCCGTTAAGGATTGAACAAAATTATGAATTGTGAAGGATGAATTATGAAAAAGCCTCAATTCAAGACTAGTTTAGAGCCTGCCTGCAAAGTTTGGTTCGCCAGATAAAGTTGACAGGTGAAGTGAGCGAAAATTAAAATCTTTTTCCCAAGAAGTGAATGATGAAAAATTCATAATTCATAATTCATAATTCATAATTCATAATTTAATAACCTTCGTTTTATGAAGCTACAGCGGACAACTATAATTTTGTTAGTTTCAGTCCTATTACTGGGCACTGTCGTTTCTCTGTCTGAAATTCAGCGTGCTGAAAAGCAGGAAGAAACAAAAGACACCAAGCAAAATATCTTTTCGTTTAAAGAAGATCAGATTCAATCAGTGACCCTTTATTTGGGGGAAGAGACGTTGGAATTTGAGCGGGTTGATAGACCAGTAAACAACTGGCAGATGAAGCAGCCCAAAGATATCCCAGCGAATAATGCCTCTGTCGCTTTTTTGTTGGATTTGCTAGCGGAAGGAAAAAGCGATCGCTCTTTCGAGATTCCCCTTACCCAAGACAAACTCCAAGAGTATGGATTAGACCAACCTCAAGCAAGTATAAAAGTACAACTGAAAAATCAGGAAAGCCATTGGCTAACTTTAGGCAAGCCTGACTTTAATCGCAGTTTCTTATACGCTCAGGTAGACCCATCCTATCGGACAGCTAAGGATTTGAAAGTGCATTTAGTGCCGATAGATTTTGAGTATGCCGTCAATCGCCCAATGTCAGAATGGCAGAGCGAAGTAGAAAAACCTGAGATTCCGACCCCTTCACCAACATCTGAGCAGCCAAAAGCCTCACCTACGGCGGGAACAGCCAAACCTTCACCTACACCGGCTGCCACACCAAAAGCCTCACCTACGGCGGGAACCACCAAACCCTCACCCACTCCTGCTGCCACACCCAAGCCCTCACCTACGGCGGGAACAGCCAAACCTTCGCCTACACCGGCTGCAACACCCAAGCCCTCACCTGCGGCGGGAACAGCCAAACCTTCGCCTACCCCTGCTGCAACACCCAAGCCCTCACCTACGACAGGAACG
>JBFLZA010000039.1:0-24014 GCA_040756535.1 Cyanobacteriota bacterium | reverse complement strand
ATGCTGGTTGTGAGCTCAGGGTGTGGGAGCCTGCGACAGAAAATAGGCAGGGGGAGTTGTCGAAGGAAAGTTTTCATCCTTTGTTTTGAGCGTGGCTCATAGAGCCTGCGACAGAAAATAGGTTGAAGGTTAGAAGGTTGTTAGCGCCGCGGGGCGTAGGCCAGGTTAGGGATTTTCATGACGCGAGTGGTGAGCGCAGTTCATGGTGCCTTACTAGAAATTGTCACAGGCAACAGAGAACTCACGCCAAAATTAAATTAAGAGGGGATAGCAGTCATGATTGGGGATATGGTGTTTTCTGCACACAGACGCATGATGCGTGAAGATCAAAATCCAGATTATAGCTACAAAGTTGGTGGGCATTTGCCACTAGATGCTCCCAGTTATGTAGTGCGGCAGGCGGATTTTGACCTATATGAAGGATTGAAAGCTGGAGAGTTTTGTTACGTACTCAATTCCCGGCAAATGGGGAAGACAAGTTTGCGGGAGCGAACGAAGCAGAAACTGGAAGCGGAAGGCTTTGCCTGTGTAGCGATTGATCTAACCAAGATTGGTAGTCAGGATATTACCCCGGATCAATGGTATGCAGGAGTGATGAAGCATCTTGTGGACGGTTTTCATCTCACAAAGCAGATTAATTTAAAAAATTGGTTAGACGAGCGCAAATATTTACCTCCAGTGCAGCGCTTGAGTGAGCTTATCGAGCAGGTGCTTTTAGAGTCCATTCACCAAAAAATTGTCATTTTTATCGATGAAATCGATAGCACACTCAGCCTGAAATTCAATACGGATGACTTTTTTGCATTTATTCGGAGCTGTAATGAATATTCACGCCTGACGTTTGCCCTGTTGGGAGTGGCAACTCCCTCGGATTTAATTCAAGATAAAATGCGAACGCCCTTTAATCTGGGTCGGGCGATTGAATTGCATGGTTTTCAGTTAGAGGAAGCGCAGCCTTTAGCAGAGGGATTGGCGCTCGTTGCTAGCAATCCCCACGCGGTACTAGAAGCCGTGTTGGATTGGACAGGGGGGCAACCGTTTCTGACTCAAAAGCTGTGTCATTTAATCCTCACTTCCTCGTCCTCGCTCCTCTCAGGTAGGGAGGCTGAGTGGGTGGAAAACCTAGTGCAAACCCGACTGATTGAAAATTGGGAGACTCAAGATGAACCCCCCCATCTAAAGACAATACGCGATCGCTTGCTGCGGGGCAAACGAGCAGAACCTCTGCTCAAGCTCTATCAGCAAATTTTGCAACAAGGTGCAGTTGTTGCTAATGATAGTTCTGAACACATGGATTTACGGCTGTCAGGCTTAGTCGTTAAGCGAGATGGAACGTTAAGCGTTTACAACCGGATTTACCAATCTATATTTAACTGGAATTGGCTCAGCAAGGTATTGGCAGATTTACAGCCAAACTTACTCGAAATTATTGACAATAAAGAACGAGAACTGCTGGATAGGCTGAGGAGGATGGATGTTAGAAAATTTGATGAAATCCTCTTTGAGATATTAGGTGAAGTGACCCTCAATCTCGGTAGAGTTCTTTGTGTAGATCGGAGTACAATTTTCCTAATAGATGAAGATAAAAATGAGATTTGGTCGATCATTGCCAGAAATCAAACGGGGAGTTCTCCTGAGATTGAAATCTTAGGTAATAAAGAAATTGTGGGTTTGGTTGCTACCCTCAAAGAAATGGTTAACATTCCTTTTTATTACTCTGAAGATTTAAAAAATAGTAGTAATAAGAAAGCGAAAGACAAGGGATATTGTAGCTATACCTTATTAGCGCTACCTCTTTTAAATGAAAAAGAAAATTTAGTTGCTGTTGTTCAGTTAACCAATAAGTTAAAGCAACCGAACAATCCTCAAGCACCACTCATAGAAAAAATTGATAAACAGGGCTTCACAGAAGCCGACCAAAAGCAGTTTGCTGAATATGCCCCAGCGATTCTACGAATCCTAGAAAGCTGCCAGTCTTGTTATAAATTAATCCAACGACTACAAGCTTCTGAAGCGTTAACAGAAGCTACGCGATCGCTGGCTAGCAGCAGCCTAGATACGGATGAAGTTCTCAATCGGGTAATGGAGGCGGCAAAGAAACTAATGAACGCTGACCGCAGTACGCTTTGGCTTCTGGATGGGGAGGCGAATGAACTGTGGACAAAAATTCCTCAAGCTGATGGCACCTTAAAAGAAATGCGTGTCCCCGTAGGTGTGGGTTTTGCCGGCAAAGTTGCTCAAACTAAAGAAATTCTCAATATTCCCTTTGACCTTTACAACCATCCTGATTCTGTTAATTCCAAAAAATTCGATCAACTTACGGGCTATCGCACTTGTAGCTTACTTTGTATGCCAGTTAATAGTCCGGATGGCGAGTTATTGGGCGTTACTCAACTGGTTAACAAGCGCAAACATGGAGAGTTTCCTGAATACAATCCGGCGGATTGGCCCAAAGCGCCAGAATGCTTTAAGGCGAGCTTTGATGCCAATAGTCAAAAATATATGCAAATCTTCAACGAGCAAGCAGGTGTTGCCCTTCATAAAGCCAAGATGTTTGCATCCGTCAAACAAGAGGCAGAAATTCAATACCACAATGTTGTCAGTCAAACCTTGGCGATGCTTCACAAAGTCATGGAAAATGATGGGTTTGATGAGATTCTGGATGCAACATTGCGCTCGATGACTATCAAAATGGGCAAATCACTCAATGCTGATCGGACGACGATTTTCTTATTAGATGAAGAGAAAAATGAATTCTGGTCAATTGTCGCTGAGGAAGATGATGAAGGAGAACGCTCCTTAGAGATTCGGGTTCCGGCGGATAAAGGGATAGTCGGTGAGGTAGCCACCCGCAAGCAACTGGTGAATATTCCTTTCGATTTCTATGATGACCCGCGTTCAGCTACAGCTAAGGAGCAAGACCAAAAGAACGACTACCGTACCTACACCATGTTGGCATTACCCCTCTTAAATGAGCAGGGCGGTTTAATTGCGGTTGTTCAGTTACTCAATAAATTAAAGCGAGGATATAAACGAACCGCCTCTTTAGAAAACAAAATTGACCAACAGGGATTTACCGCAGCAGATGAACAAAAGTTTGCGGAAAACGCTCCGTTGATTCAAATGATTCTAGAAAGCTTCCGCTCTTATCATAAAACTGCTAGAGGTCAGCGAGTGGCAGCAGCACTGATGGCAGCAACCCGTTCAGTGACGGAGAGTAGTTTGGAGCTTGAAGAAATCCTCAGGCGAGTGATGGAGGCGGCGAAGAAACTGATGAATGCCGATCGCAGTACATTATGGCTCATCGATCAGGACGCCGGAGAGTTGTGGACGAGAATTCCATTTGAAGACGGCGAGGAGAGGGAAGTGCGCGTGAAAATCGGACAAGGTTATGTAGGCAAAGTTGCCGAATCTGGCAAGCCTCTTAATATTCCCTTTGATTTGTACGGCCATCCAGATTCCGAGACAGCCAAAAAAACTGACCAGAAGAGTGGCTATCGCACCTATAGCTTGTTGTGTATGCCAGTTTTCAGTCCTGATAGCGAGTTAATTGGTGTTACTCAATTAGTGAATAAGAAGAAACCCGGCGATTTTCCTGAATATGACCCCTGTGAAGGCATTGAAGCGCCGGAGCATTTCCGAGTTAGTTTTGATGAAAGCGATCAAAAATATATGCAGATTTTTAACAATCAAGCTGGGGTGATCTTACAGAATGCATCGCTGCTTAAAGCCGTCAGAGAGCAGGAGATAGTACTTCGAGGTAATCTTGGTTCGCCTTAAATTAACTGATAAGCCCGTTGAATATTTTGACGAACCGATTCAGCAGAGGTATGAAGTGCAGCCCGTTCGGCATCGGTTAGGTTGAGTTCTAATACTTGTTCAATACCGTGACATCCCAACCGTGTTGGCACTCCGATAAAAATATCATTTAAACCATATTCACCCTGAAGGTAGGCAGCAATCGGTATTTGTCTTAATTGGTTGTTTAAAATCGCTGCTATCATTAAGCACACAGAAGAAGCTGGCGCATAATAAGCACCGCCAGTCTTCATCAATTCCACAATTTCTCCCCCGCCGTTGCGAGTCCTTGCTACTAACCGCTCAATCGTTGCGGCGTCCATCAATTCGGTAATGGGAATTCCGCTAACAGTAGAGTAGCGAGGCAGGGGAACCATTAAATCACCGTGGCCTCCCAATACTAAGGCGCTGACATCCTCCATAGAGACGCCCAACTCCAAAGCAATAAAGGTTCGGAACCGAGCAGAATCCAGAACCCCTGCCATACCCATAATGCGGCGGGGTGGAAGTTGAGTTGCTTCCCATGCCAGGTAAGTCATGACATCGAGGGGATTGGTGACGATGATGTAGATGGCGTCTGGAGAGTGCGCGATCGCTTTTTGGGCTGCTTCTACCACAATCTTGGCATTGATTTTGAGCAAATCGTCCCGAGTCATGCCCGGTTTGCGAGGGCTGCCGGCAGTAATCACCACGACATCAGATTTTTGCGTATCTGCGTAGTCATTCGTGCCGATAATGTGGCAATCATGACCTTCAATTCCCCGTGATTCCATTAAATCTAGGGCAATCCCTTGAGGCATACCCTCAATCACATCGAGTAAAACAACATCTGCCAGATTGTTCTCTATCACTCGCTGGGCTAGGGTACTACCGACTTTACCGCCACCAATAATAGCAACTTGGCGGTCATGGCAGGGAAATGGGGTATTAGGAGAAGATGCCATAGTTCACGAAGCGATCGCGATCGTTTAAATAGTTGTTCTACACATCCCCCACAAGAGGTACGGAAATCATTGATGCACTCGACACCCAATTTGTGGTCAATCTGGGGATTTCCGACCTCTATCAAAGGGGTGATATCCTAAGCGTCAGATGATGCAGCAGCACCCACTGGTTCTATCTGGTCGATGTGCAACCAAATATTCGGCGTAGGCACCTGACCAAACTTCACCCATGCATAATCGCCCTTCATATCCACAACTTCCCCCTTCGTTTCAAACAGATAAGGCGGAAAGCGGGTATCGCTAGCTTGAGCTTCCACACTCCCTTCCAGTTTTTCACGGATAGCGCGAACCAAAGACCCTTTTTTGATTTTGTCTGCCATAATTGCTGTCCTTGCTTTAATGCCTCTAAATACTTTTTTCTAGTATTTTACGACTTTAAGCACTGAGGAATTTGCGATTATCAACGCTTCGTACGTGCTCAATGCTGACATTGTGGGCAGAAGTGAGAGGAGCGACCTGCCAACTTGACGCGCATAATGGAGGAGTTACAGACGCGACAAGATTCGCCTGCGCGACCGTATACCCAGGCAACTCCACCGTAGTTGCCGTTAACGCCCTGCACATTGAGAAAGTCACTAAAGGTCGTGCCACCCACCTCAATACTCGCTTGCAACACTTGAGTGAGTGCGGTGCACAGACGTGCAATCTGTTCTAAATTCAAATCTCTACAAAGGGTATCCGGTCGGATGCCGCTCAAAAATAAAGCTTCATCGGCATAAATATTACCCACACCTGCTACAAGAGACTGATCTAAGAGCGCAGCTTTAATGGAACGTTGACGAAGGTGTAGCTTTTGCGCCAGATACTCAACAGAAAAGTCAGCCGAAAACGGTTCCGGCCCCAGTTGCTTTAAGCCTGTGATGATACTTTCTAACGGCACAGAGGGAGGCACCCACCACATTTGACCAAAGGTTCGCTGGTCAACAAAACGTAATTCGTGGTTATTGGGGAAAAATAATCGCACTCGTGTATGTTTTTGCAAAGGTGCATCTTGATGAAGCCACAGCAACTGGCCCGTCATACGCAGATGAACACCCAACCAACCCGCATCAAGGGATTTTGGATTGAGTATTTTTGATTTTGGATTGTTTTTGCTGACTCCTGACTTCTGACTCCTGACTTCTTCTGGGTTACTCAAGCCTGATTTACTCAGTTGAGCGAGCAAGTACTTACCCCGTCGGTGCCAGTGGGTAATGGTGGTGTTCTTCAGGCCCGCTAAAAATTCATCCATAGAAAAGGGGTAGGCAATGGTGCGATTGAGCAACACATCCCCACCCCCAATTTCCTGATGCAGGGTCATTTGGTTTAGACCCTGTCGGACTGTTTCAACTTCAGGCAGTTCGGGCACGATTTAACGGGAGCCAGTTCCCTGATTGGGGTCACCTGCTATGCCTTTGCTACCGCCACCCGCTTCTGCTGTTGGCTGTTTGGACTGTTGACCCGTTTTGCGATCGGCAGCCTTGACGGGTGTCCCGGTTCCCTGGCTACCCGTCACTTTCTTAGCTGCCGGGGCTGCAACTTCTAGGAGTTCGTTCTCTGCGAAGTTATTGGTATTGATACCTGCGTAATTGACTCTCTCAAAGCGGACGATGACTGGGTAAAGGATTCCACTCGTATCTACAGTGGCGACAGTGCCAACATCCTGAAACCAGTAAGATTCTTTTCTGAGAACTCGAACTTTAGATCCACGTTGAATAGGCATATAGAATTATTACCTTACGTTCTAGTTTTACAGCGTACTACTCGAACAGAGCAGTCTGCTTATTCTGGTTTTTAAGTTTTGTTACCGTTATTAACTAGAGCGGCAATTACACCTTGCCTCAACTGATGTAAAGATATCAATCTTTCCAGCGCACTTGCACGAAATGCGCGGGACGCCCCCAAATATCAGATGTTGCTGTAATGTCTTCTACGGCTAGATTAAAAGGAATTGAGGTGGTCACGTACTTTTGAGCGAGGCTACCGACATCCGGTGTTAGCTGAGTTGCCATTGCCGTTGCTAAACCCAAACCGAAGAGTTGTTCAATTGGGCCTCGCGGCAAGAGGAGATGCACCCCTAAAGCCAGTCCAGCCGTTAAAAACATTCCGACTGAGAGATTGGTGCCGCAGCGGGGATGCACGGCTAAGTCCCATTCTCCAGTGGTGAGGCGTTGCAAGGCGAGGGGTACGGCTCTTCTTAAGTCAGCGAGGTTTAGCTGTCCGTAAAGATAGAATCCTTGGTCGGTGGATAATCCCCCTAGGGTGTCGTTGTCTAACTGACCGGCGGTTGTTGAATAGCCGTTGTTAGGGATACCACGCCGTTCGCCCAGAACCCAGACTGTTGCGTGTTCTAGAGCATGAACCTGACGCACCATGAGAATTTCTTTCAACCCTGGAATGAAGTGCAGTTGACTGAGCAAGTCAGTATCCTGTCGGGGGTGCGGTGCGGTAATGTCAACATCCCAGAAGTTACCGACTTGAGCAGAAGTGGTATTAGTCATGGCAGCACTACTCCAAAAGTAGATTGACAAAGGGTATTTTTAACTCTAGCGTTCCAGACCCAATTGCGTTGTAAAACTTGGTGAAGGCAGCTAGAGGTGCGATCGCACTTGGCAAGGTTGTTGTTATCGCAGGAGGGCGAAGCATTCGGATAGAGAAATCTTGGTTGAGCAACAAAATTTATCGCCGGAATGCTTCTCCCCTACAGTTGAAATTCCATGCAATTACCAATTATTCAGAGTCAGAAGAATCACTGCTAGATTCTGATACTTGCTCGTGTTCGCCTAACCAAGCCTCCAAATCCCCTTGAGTCGAGAAATCCAACAACGCCTCACCTAAGTCTTCAATTTCAGCAAGTGGCAACGCCTGAATGCGCTCTTGTAACTCCGGCTCAACTTCACCAACTCGACGTGCAAGTAAGCGCAGCACTAGAGCTAATGCCTCCTGTCTTCTGCCCTCCAGTCTTCCCCGTTGCAAACCTTCTTCCATCCAACTGGTGACAATCTCCATAACCTCCTCCTGCTTCCTTGGTTCGATCCTATCGAGTTCAGCTTGAAAACGCGCCTGTTCGCTTTGACTCAACTTTAAGTAAGTGTCGATGAATCCAGAGATTAGCTGTATTTGTGCTGAATTTAATCCCAAGCTAGCGAGTAACTGCAAGCACTCTATCTTTACAGTCGGACGCTCTTGAGGCTCCATCTGCATCTTTGCCATTAAAGCACTGGCGACGGGATTTGGCTGGTTCAGAAAATCTTGCCACACCAAACGATTGAGCTGAATCACTCGATAGTGAAATTCCAACACCAAAAAATCTGAAAACTCAACTCGATAAGAGTCTGGTTCTGGACGCCGAGGCGAGTCATGGGAAAAAATCACAATGGGATAAACAGGCAAGGCATGAGTTTCGTGCAGACGAGCAAAATACCGAAACATCCGCCGATTGAAGTCGGTTTGTGAGCTGGACTGGTGTTCGACATGAACCAAAAACTGAGAAGCTTGTCCTCTAAACTGCGCTCTCATGACCAAATCTGCTTCGTACCTCTCCCCAGAGGTGACATCGGTGAATAGTTCCTTGTCCATTGGCACCAAGGAGCTAGGGTCTAAATACTGGATAACATCGGGGAAAAATAGTTCGAGGAACTCCACAAAGAAGGTAGAGAGGAGTTCTTTGAACAAACGGTTATGGTCAATCATGAAGGTAGAGGCACGAGTGATGAGTAGGGTGCAGGGCGACACACCCTACATAGAGGAATACTGACGGGATGGGATGCGATCGCTAATTCACAACGCTGCAAACTTATCCGTTGCCTCAATCAAAGCACTGCGAATCCCTGGTTCTGACATCGAATGTCCAGCATCGGGAACGACAATGAGTTCCGCTTCGGGCCAAGCGCGATGCAATTCCCAAGCCGATATCATGGGACAGACGACATCGTAGCGTCCTTGTACAATTACACCAGGAATGTGACGAATGCGATCGGCATTTTGCAGAAGTTGGTCTTCTGGTTCAAAAAAGCCTTTGTTAACGAAGTAATGACACTCAATTCTGGCAAAGGCATCAGCAAAGTTGTTGTCGCCAAACCGTTGCATCAGGTTAAGGTCTTGAATTAGTTTACTCGTACTCGCTTCCCAAACTGACCAAGCACGCGCCGCTTCCAAACGTGTTTCCATGTCTGGACTCGTTAGGCGTTTGTAGTAAGCGGCAATAAAGTCGTGACGTTCCTCTTCTGGAATGGGTTTGACGTATTCCTCCCAAGCGTCGGGAAAGATGTAACTCGTGCCTTCCTGATAAAACCACTGAAGTTCTTTTTGTCTCAGCATGAAAATGCCGCGTAAAATCAGCCCCTTGCAGCGCTCTGGATGTGTCTCGCTGTAAGCTAAGGCCAGGGCACTCCCCCAACTCCCCCCAAACACAACCCACTGCTCAATCCCCAGCTTCTCGCGGAGTTTTTCGATATCGCTGACCAAATCCCAGGTTGTGTTTTCTTGGAGTTCGGCATGGGGAGTACTTTTCCCACAACCCCGTTGGTCAAACATCACGATGTGCCATTTGCTGGGGTCGAAGTATTGGCGATATTGAGGGATGGTTCCACCTCCGGGCCCACCGTGCAACACTACAACTGGTTTTCCTTCGGGATTACCTGACTCTTCAAAGTAGAGGGTGTGCAAATCGGTAACGGCTAGGGTTCCTTTGTTGTAGGGTTCGATGGGGGGATATAGTTCTCGCATGGGTTCTAGCTCATACCATTTTGGCTTTTAGATTTTAGAGTATGGTAGCCAGCTAAGGGGAATGCGATCGCTGCTCCATCAATAATGAATGCTGATCTTAAGCAACACTTTTCCAAAAATTTAAGCTAGCTGACCAACAACTGAAGAGGGACAGCTAGCTTTTTTGTCGTTTGTGACCAGTGCAGGTCAGAATCTACTTACTCTTGAGAAGTGCCTGGATTTGCCTCAAAGCTGCTGCACCAACATTGAAAAGTGCCCAGCTAGCTGCAAGGATGACAGGTAACAACACTACTACCACACGCCAATCAATTCCAATTTCCATGTTCTTAGTTCCTTCCCTTAACTCTTGAAGTTTTTTGAATAGTTCTCATTTTTCCATTTTTAGGCAAATTGGCATAGTTTGCTATAGGAGTTCTTGCTGGCGCGTTCTTGAGGAATTAGTGGGGCTTGTTAAATCCCAAATCCGTTCCTCGGCCAGCGTGAACTAGAGCCAGCTTTTCGTAACGCCGCGCATGTTCGATTAATTCAGCTGCTTGGGCTTCAGAGATATCACGGAGTCGCTTAGCGGGAACGCCCACTACCAGTGAGAAGGGAGGAACATCTTTACTGACTACCGCCCCAGCCCCGACAATACTGCCCGTCCCTATGCGGACGCCATCTAGTACCACAGCACCAATGCCAATTAGGCTACCCCGTTCTATATAAGCCGAATGAACCACAGCGCGATGACCAATTGTAACGTGGTCTTCCAGAATCGTTGGTTTGCCTGGGTCTCCGTGTAAAATGGCTCCATCCTGAATATTGGTGCGCTCACCAATTTCAATCCGCTCGATATCTGCCCGCACGACGGCACCGTACCAAATACTAACGCCGTTAGCGAGGACGACATCACCAATCACCACTGCATTGGGAGCAACAAAAGCAGCTTGAGAGAGGTTGGGGGGAGGCCAGTAGGATGGGGTTAATGAGAATTGCTGATTTAAATCGTTCACACTTAGAGTTGATTTAATGAGGTTTACTCGTACACAGAAGTCAGACAAAAGTTCTCCAGAAGCCATATCCGCTCATGGAACGGCGGCTTGAGCCGTCAAATTAAGAGCGTGCAATAACACTAACTCGTATATCCTTGACCCAAAGAATTGGGGCGTTCGGCTTCCTGCGTGTCTTATAATAAATCCACTAGGTGCTAGCAAACACTTACCAGAAACGCCGATAAGCATGTAATGATCAATTCAAGCTTGCAGTACCCCATATTTGGGCCAGAAATACAGTGTCCTCACTGCCGTCAGACAATTCCGGCGTTGACCCTGACGGATACTTATCTGTGTCCACGTCATGGAGCTTTCGAGGCAGACCCAAAAACAGGGGAACTGATACATTTACAATCTGGGCGTCATTGGCGTAAGTGGAACGATGAGTGGTATCGGCAACATACCCATCCAGACGGGATTCGCTTTGAAATTCACGAAGCGCTAGACCGACTCTACACTCAAGGTTACCGAGCAACGCGAGTGATTATTGCCAGTCGATATAAAGAGTTAGTCAGTACTTATTTAGAGCGCAGTACGCCTTGGCGATCGCCATCAGAGCCAGCTAAACCCAGACTTTATGGATTACCCGTGGAATTTAGCCCTGATCCAAAAGAGGAGCCTTGCTGGGAAGTGATCAATTTTGATTTGGAAAAAGAACCGGGAATCCCCGTGCGTTACCCCTACTTCAGAATTTTTGAGTAGGAATTGGCTAGTCGTTCTTAGCGAGTAACTAGTAGTGTTTTTTTCACTAGCTACTAACAACTAGCCGCTAACCCCTAGCCAATTACTCATTCCTCATGCATCACGCTTCGATTCGTACAGCGGATATTCATCGTGCGATCGCATTCTACGAACAGCTAGGATTTACCGTTTGTGAACGCTTCACCGCAGGCATCACTCTCGCTTGCTGGATGGAAGGCCTCGAAGGACGGATCGAACTGATTCAAATTCCTGAACCCCGCCCCGCCCCTGATGCCTTTGGTGATGAACATTATGTCGGCTACTATCATCTATCCTTCGATCTCACCGATACCGTAACCGATCTCCCCACTTGGTTAACAAACCTAAAAGAATGCTTTGCCGAAGCAGCGCGGAACAACCCTGACTCGTACCAACCCCTAAAAATCCTTCTGGAACCGACTCAACAGATGATTGGTTCACAAGTTTATGAAGTGGCTTTTATTGCCGATAGTGATGGTCTGCCTCTAGAATTTTTGCGAGTTCTCAGCCCTCAAAGATAAATTCTTTGCCTTTTAAGATTTCAACTAAAATGCTCATTATTCACAAATTGGTTTCTCATCTGTAAAAGGGAAAACTCAATACTCACTACAGATAATACCGTTTCCCTGCACGACGAGCTGCACAGAACTCTGTCACTTGAATGGCTTTGTGTAGCCTTCTATCCAGGGGATTGGTAAATCTCCCTTTCCCTTTTTTCTTTGTTTATTGAACAAAAGCTATGCAGTTCTGGTCAATTTTGCGTCGTCGCGGTCTTCTAATTTTACTTTTCAGCCTCTGCCTGAGTACAGTGCTATTCACACAGAATGCCACCTCTACTCAGCTAAATACATCCCGTCCAGTTACCTCGCCAGCAGTCACCAGCACCGAAACTTCATCATTTGAGATGACCCAAGGTGTTCGTAAGACAGTGCTGGACAATGGTCTAACAATTCTGACCAAGGAAGTACACACTGCGCCAGTAGTGACGGTTCAGGTATGGTACAAAATTGGGTCGCGTGACGAAGCACCAGGAGTGAATGGCATTGCCCACCAGTTGGAACATATGTTATTCAAAGGCACTAAAGAGCGACCCATTCAATTTGGTCGTTTGTTCAGTGCCTTGGGAAGTGCCTCCAACGCTTTCACCAGTTATGACCAGACCGCTTACTTCGGCACAGTTGAGCGAGAAAAGCTGAAAGCCTTGTTGGTTTTAGAAGCAGACCGGATGCAAAATGCCTTGATCAACGAACAGCAACTCGCCAGCGAAAAACGGGTCGTGATTTCTGAATTGCAGGGATACGAAAACAGCCCTGAATACCGCCTGAACCGCGCTGTAATGCGTGCGGCATTTCCCAATCAACCTTATGGTTTAACCGTGGGTGGCACTAAGGCAGATGTAGCGAAGTTTACCGTGGAGCAGGTGCGAGAATACTACCGCAACTACTACAGCCCTGATAATGCCACGTTAATCATAGTGGGGGATTTCCAAACCGAACCTACTCTGGCAGCGGTTAAAGAAATATTTGGTAAAGTGCCAGGAAAGTCGTCAACTGTTCAAGAACAAATCACCCCTGCCTCTCCAATCCCAAATCCGAAATCCGAAATCCAAAATCCCATTGTCCTGCGTGAGGAGGGAAGTGCGAGTTTCTTGCAGCAGGTGTATCCACTACCAGCAATCAATCATCCTGACGTACCAGCATTGGATGTCATGGATTTTATCTTGACAGAGGGGCGCAATTCTCGCCTGTATCAGGCTTTGGTGGAATCCGGTCTAGCTAGCGATTTGTCAGGGGGAGCTGCCAATTTGATAGAAGCGGGATGGTATGAACTGTCAGCTACGGCTGCCCAGGGTCAAAAACTGGAAAACATTGCACAGGTAATCGCTTCAGAAATTAGTCAGTTGAGCGATGAGGGTGTGACTCAAGAAGAACTAAATCGGGCGAAAACTCAACTCACGGCTAGAGTAATTTTGAGTAACCGGGATATCATAAGCCAAGCGATGCAACTCGGCTATGACACACTAACAGCAGGTGATTATCGCTTTACAGACCGCTATCTTGCCGCCGTTCAAAAAGTCAGTATTGCTGATGTACAGCGTGTTGCTAAAACCTACCTTAACCCTGCTAATCGGACAGTAGGCTTTTTTGAGCCGACTCAGTTAGATGGAACAGCAAGCACGGGTGCAACGGGTGCAGCTCAAACCCATGAAAGTTTCAACGCCGGCTCTCCAGTAGATCCTGCTGAGGTGGCGAAGTATCTGCCGCCTGTAGATTCATCAGCAACGCCGACAACTCAGGCATTGCCAGAGCAGATCACTTTATCCAATGGGATGCGAGTGTTGCTGTTTCCTGACCCCAGTACACCGACAGTGACATTGAGTGCTTATATAAGTGCGGGTACAGAGTTTGACTCCCAAGCTCAAGCAGGATTGGCAAGCCTAACCGCAGACAATGTGATGAATGGTACGAAAACGCTAGATGCCTTACAGATTGCTAAAGCATTGGAGGAGCGAGGCGCGAGTTTGAGCTTTAACGCCAACCGAGAAGGGGTGAATATTGAGGGAAACAGTCTGGCTGCAGATTTACCGATTCTGCTACAAACCTTTGCCGAGGTGGTGCAAAATGCGACGTTTCCTTCAGAGCAACTGGAGCTAACTCGCCAACAAGCCTTGACGACTCTGAAGGTAAAGATGGATACACCTTCTCACGTAGCAATCCGGACGTTCCAACAGACGGTTTATCCGGCGGAACATCCTTTCCATGCTTTTCCAACCGAGGAAAGTTTGAAGCGCATCACCCGTGAAAATGTGGTGAACTTTTATCAGCAGCGTTACCGCCCTGATACAACTATTTTGAGCTTAGTGGGAGATTTTGACCCAGCAAGTGTGCGATCGCTTCTAGAAGCTCAGCTCTCTAACTGGCAAAGTAGTGGCAAATCGCCAGTTGTCAACTACCCACAGGTATCTCTGCCCCCCAAAAGGATTGAACTGAACCCCGTACTTCCTGGCAAAACTCAGGCCATCACCTTACTAGGTTATCGGGGCATTGACCGGAAAGACCCGCGTTATTATACGGCGCTAGTTTTGAATCAAATTGTCGGTGGTGATACTTTATCGAGTCGGTTGGGAACGGAAATTCGCGATCGCCTTGGTCTTACCTACGGGATTTACAGCTACTTCCAAGCGGGACGCCATGCTGGGCCATTCCTGATTCAAATGCAAACGGCTCCAGAAGATGCCCAAAATGCGATCGCGGCTACGATTGCCCTGCTCGATCAAATCCAAGAAAAAGGTGTTACAAGCAGTGAAGTCGCTGCTGCTAAACGTTCTCTTACCAGCGAATATCCCGTTGGTCTTGCTGAACCGGACAATTTAGCACAGACGATTTTAAACAATGAAGTGTATGGCTTGGGTACTGATGAACTGCGCGATTTTGTCAAGCAAATTGAGGCGGTTACCGTAGAGCAAGTTAATCAGGCAGCTAAGGAGTTGCTTCATCCAGACAATATAGTCGTTGTAACAGCAGGCCCTCCCGTTTGGGCCTCAACTAGGTAGTGATGAATTGTAGGAACGAGTTGTAGTTGAGCGCGTAATGCGGTGAAATACCAGATAGCCGATTCAAGTTCGTTCCTACATTTTTCAAACATTCGATTTTAGCTATGGAAAATAACTCTCTTCGCCGCCAATGGCTTAGTCGGTTCCTCTGCCTAATGCTAGGGCTAATACTTAGTTTGGGTGTTCTCTCCACACCAACAGCCTTGGCAGCACCGCAAGCTACAGAGGTTAGAGTCAGCTTGGGTAATAGTGCTAACGAGTTAAAGTTTTTTCCCAATAACTTACAGTTTGTCGCAGGTCAGCGCTACAAGCTCCTGCTGGATAATCCCAGTCCTCAGAAACACTACTTCACTGCTAAAGACTTCGCAGATGCTAGCTGGACTCAAAAGGTTGAAGCAGGCAAGGTAGAAATCAAAGGGGCAATTCATGAATTGGAACTCAAACCCGGAGGGGAAGCGGAGTGGGTTTTTGTCCCGATGAAGCCAGGAAAATATTCCTTACGCTGCCCGATTTTAGGACATACCGAGGCGGGAATGACTGGGACAATTACCGTTTCTGCCGAGTAGCCTTTATTTCACCGCCAATACTGCTCTTCCAGTGCTCAACTAGGGTGGGCAATGCCCGCCCTCTCTCATAGAGGAGTGTTGGGAGGATGTCTGATTGAAGTAATGTTAAGCTAACTTAAAGGATAGAAGCACCTCCCGGTTAATCCGAGCAAAATCAGCGCCTCTAACACCTCTTTACAGTTACACCCCTGACGAGAGTAAGGCTGGTTCACAGCTTGGCTCAGTTAGCTCTAAATCTTAGTCATCTGTCATTCGCATGAATATTTTTAGCAATCTGCTTCCCAAACCTGCTAACCCTCCTCGCCCTAAGAAACAACGCCGAGGCATAGAAATTAAGTCGGAACGTGAAATCGAAATCATGCGGCAGGCGGCTAAGATTGTGGCAACGGTACTCAAAGAAATTTCTGAGATGGTTCAGCCTGGGATGACAACGGCTGACTTGGACGCCCATGCAGAAAAGCGCATCCGCGAGATGGGAGCAACTCCCAGCTTCAAAGGCTATCACGGTTTTCCTGCTTCCATTTGCTCCTCTATCAACAATGAGGTGGTACACGGTATTCCCAGTCGGAAAAAGGTAATTCGCACTGGAGATGTGGTGAAAGTAGATACAGGAGCTTATTACGAGGGTTTTCATGGTGACTCCTGCATTACAATTGCGATCGGTACAGTGACACCAGAAGCTGCTAAATTAATTCGCGTGGCAGAAGAAACACTGTATAAAGGAATTGAACAAGTTAAGGCAGGAGCTTACTTGCTCGATATTGCGGGTGCCATTGAAGACCATGTGAAAGCAAATGGCTTGAGCGTTGTGGAAGACTTCACGGGTCATGGTGTTGGGCGAAATCTGCATGAAGAGCCTTCTGTGTTTAACTACCGCACCCGCGAACTGCCCAATGTTAAGCTCAAGGCGGGGATGACATTAGCGATCGAGCCAATTTTAAATGCTGGCTCCAAGTTCACGCGCATTCTATCTGACCGATGGACAGCCGTGACGGTAGATAATGCTTTGTCCGCTCAGTTTGAGCATACGGTGTTAGTGGCAGAAGATGGGTACGAAATTTTAACTGATCGTAGCAAGATCTAAGCATAGAATACAGTAAGGGCACGGCAATGCCGTGCCCCTACCAAGAATGTGTATTCCACTCAATTGAAAACCGCTATAAATGTGGGAATCTAACAGGTTGCGGTGCTGTTTTTTACTCCTTCAATTCAGGTTACCCACTATGATTGCTGAACTGAGTTGATTTGCCGTTGATAGTGGGGGCGTGCGGGTGTACCCCAGGATACCTTCTGGGCAGGAATATTGCTAAAAACGCTGCTACGGGCACCAATAACGGCATTAGCTCCAATTTTCACGCCTGGGGCAATGAAGCAATCTGTGGCAATCCAAGCACCGTTACCGATCGCAATGGGAGCGGTAATTAGACCAAATTTAGGGTCTTGGATATCATGGCTACCTGTGCACAGATAGGATTTTTGCGAAATAACGCAGTGGCAGCCAACATGAATGCGATCAAGGCTGTAAAAAACCACATCATCGCCAATCCAACTATAGTCCCCGATTTCAACTTTCCAAGGATAGGTGAAGCGAGCAGTCGGTCGAATAACGACAGCCTGACCAATTTTTGCTCCAAATAGCTGGAGAAGCCATTTGCGAAAACCGTTGAAGGTGTGAGGACTTAAAGGAAAAGCGATCGCTTGCACCAACCACCAGAGTAAGACAAACCAGCTAGGACGCCCCCGGTCATGCTGGGATGAGTCGTACTGGCTCAAATCAACCAAGGGCGGCGCATCTAAAATGGGTCGTTCAACGGAGTCTTGCGTTTTGGCAGCGACTTCAGATGAATGAGGCAACTCAGGGGTTGTATTGGCGATCGCAAATTGAGGAGAATCAGATTCAGAACCTGAAGGGAAAGCTGTCATTCGATTTTGGATTTTGGATTTTGGATTTTGGATTTTGGATTTTGGGTCGTCCAACACTTCAAATCGCAAAGGGTTCGATATGGCTATTCATCCACTGCCGCCCAATGTGTTCCGAGATAAAGGGTCGAACAACAAATTTAGGTGGGGAACCTGCCTTGACATCAATCCGTATAAACGAGTAAGGCCGCCGCTTCTTTGACCCATGACCGTGCCGACCGACATAAAGAAGCGATCGTGCTACTTTACGACCATGACTCCCTTCATTATCCTTAACCAACTCCATCAAATCCGGGCCCTCGACTCTCTGACGCCGCAGACTGTAACCACTGCCCCCGCAGACAATCCAGTGAATGTGTGAGTCCGCATGTCCGGTATTCTCAGTGTACAAATGTTCCAAGCAGTGAGCATGACCGTTGAGAACCAAATTTACGATGGGACGCCCCTGCGCCAGTTCTCCGACCCCTTCAGCGACTGCATTGAGGACACGGCGGAGGTGGGAACGAATCTCCATTGTTTGCGCTTGGTCCCACTTAGTCGCTTCAGTGACATAGGGAGGATGGTGAAAATAGAGGACACGTCCGCGCACCTCTGGGGTATGCCAAGATTCAATTAGCTTTTCTTTGAGCCAATCGAGTTGTTCAAAGTCAGTAATATCAGTTTTATGTGCCGTCAGTTGTTTTTCAATATCGAGCTTTTCCTCTTCAATCTGCTCCAACTTCGCTCGATTATCATCAAGAATCTCAGCCTCTTCAGGTTCGTCAGGGTTGAGTTGCTCTGAAGCTTCGAGGATTTTTTGTGCTGAAAGATCTAGCTGATCTCGGCGCTTGTAGAGTTCGCGACGGAGAACATCTCCCTCTTTTGTTTTCGGTAGAGGCGAGGGTGCGTTGAAGGTATTGGAATCAAGGGCAAAGAAGTCAATTCCACCGAAGCGGAAGGTGTAATAGCGGTTAGGTAAGCGGGTAAAATGTCCCGGTTCGTAACGTAGGCAACGCCCTGTATTGGATTGAGCAGTGTAATGGCGATCAAGATGACGTACCAACTCTTCCTTACCAGGGAATGCCTTTAAGTAGTCCAAAAATGCCTTTGCATAAGCCTTCCCTTGACTCGAACCGTGCCAACCAACATCTAAATCTATTTTGGATGAGAGCAGGCGGCGTAGGGGTAGTGTACTTCCTGACATCAAACCGAAAAGCCAAGGTAGGTCATAGTAATCGTGATTTCCTGGTACGGGGAGAAAGGGCAGATTGAAGACCATTTGGTCGTAGGCAATTTTTTCATAGTCCTCTCCACCCACCAAAAGCTCTCGATAGGGTTTGATGAAGTTCTTGGGATAGTATTCGCTTGAGCCAACAAGGTAGATGACATCGCCTGTGTGCAACACGAATTGACTCGTCTCGCGCTGCAACAGCATTTGTTCAGCGATTTGTCGTTGGGGATTGTAACCGCCATGATGTCCTGCACCGCTATCTCCCACGACTAAAAACGAGAATTCGGGATTATCTGCATCAGGAGTGTCTAAAACCAGTTGGGTTTGGTCGATTTCCTGCGCCACAATCAGCGGGTCACGCCACCGCACCCGTTGATTCATCTTGCGGATTTTGGCGGCAATTGGTGGATCGGAGACGAATTTCATTCTTTTTTAACTTCCGGATTCTATGCTTCGGCTACGCTGCTTTCACGAGCGATTGTAACTACCTTCAACCCTGATTCACCACTGGGAATCTATATTCAGGTCAGTTTCTCAGCCAGTGTCGTTAGGTCAGTCATCGATTGGCATTCCAAGTTGTTCTAGAACTCTAACGCTGACCAACGTTTAATTTCTTCTCCAACCGTCGGCTAGCTAAAGACATTCCGTAGCAAAAAATCCAGTAAATCAGACCAATAAATAGATAAACTTCAGCATAACGACCCAAAAACTGAGGTTGCGCCAAAATTGATCGCGCTATCCCCGTTAACTCCAATAAGCCAAACAGAGCGAGGAGTGAGGTATCCTTAAACAAACCAATAAACTGACCGACGATCGCAGGAATCACTGCTTTGAGTGCTTGCGGCAGAACAATCAGCACCACCACCAGTGCTGGATTCAATCCCAACGCTTTTGCCGCTTCAGCTTGACCGCGAGGAACCGCTTGCAGTCCTCCGCGCACGTTCTCTGCTAAGTATGCTGCACTAAAAAGGACAAGTCCCGCGATCGCACGCACCACTCGATCCATCCGCTCAAATTCCGGTGGCAGGAATAACGGTAACATCACTTGAGCTAAAAAGAGAATTCCAATTAACGGCAATCCTCGAATCACTTCAATATAGAAGATACAAAACCATCGCAAGACAGGCAATTCACTCTGGCGTCCCAGGGCAAGTAACACCCCAATGGGAAATGAGAGGATAATGCTGATAAAGGCGGTTAACAGGGTTAGCACTAAACCCGTCCAAAGATTCGTACTGACTTCTTCTAAACCCAACCCTCCCTTAATCAGCCACAGGATAATCAAAAACGAGATGCCCCAAGCAACAGGCAACCAACCCCCCCAGTTGGCAGGCAACTGTCGCCCTACTCCATAGCCAACTGTCATTACAACGATAACTGCCAGTAACCAGAGGCGTGGCGTTAAGCCAACTGGGAGAAAGATTACAGTCGCGATCGCAACCCCTAAAGTAAATAATAAGGGGCGATTCCATAGACGGCTGTGCTTTTGAAACAAGCCCCAAGACCACCCTGCGATCGCAGCAATAATTCCCAACGACATCCAGACTCGCCAATACAATTCTGGAGGAAAACGACCGACAAAAAACAGTCGTAAATTTGCCTCAATAACCTCCCACTGTGCTTGTGTGAAAATCCAACCGAGAATCGCTTTGAGTCCTAGAACGATTACAACCAGGCAAATAACGGTCAGAAGGCTGTTGTACCAAGTACTAAATAGATTGGTTCGCAACCATTGCCAAGCAGATGGAGATTCAAGTGCTGGAGGAGCAGTTGGAGTGAGATTTTCCATATTTTTTTAACCGCAGATAAACGCAGATGAACGCAGATAATAAACCATTCAAAATTCTAATTATTTGAATGTTGCTAATAATAGAAATATGACTAAAACATCATAGATACTATCACAGTCATCTGTGTTTATCGATGGTTCATTCATTGGTCAAAAACTCAAAAGGTCTCAAGCACCAGACTTGTCGCTCCTTTGGAGCGCCCGCTTGCGCTAACAGTTGTGGGGACAATCCAAAATCTAAAATCCAAAATCTAAAATCGAATGATCATCTCTCTTTAAGTTGCACTTTGCTGTTAATAAAATTCATCACTAGAGAGATAAGTAAACTAATTGTGAGATAGGTTACAGCAATTAGCAACATCACCTCAACAGCACGACCTGTTTGATTAAATGTTGTTGAGGCAACTTGATAAACATCAGGAAAACCGATCGCGATCGCTAAACTAGAATTCTTCGCCAAGTTGAGATACTGCGACGTTAGGGGTGGAATAATCACCCGCAACGCTTGCGGCAAAATCACCAGTTGCATCACTCGACCCGATTTTAATCCTAAAGCACTTGCTGCTTCCCACTGTCCCTTAGGAACAGCTTGAATTCCCCCTCGGACAATCTCAGCAATGAAACTAGCCGTATAGAAAACCAGTCCCACAAGCAGGGCACAAAATTCTGGGCTTAATGGCAATCCTCCCTGAATCGCGCCATCGTTTACTTGAGGAAAACTCAAGAGAAACGGTTCTCTCCGAGTCACGATTAAAGCCAAAATCAGGGCAAAAGCGATCGCGCCTACAGCCCACCACAATTGCCTACCTGGGCGACCTTGTTGCAACATAACGTGAAAACGCCAGCGCCACACCCAAGCCGCACCAACAACCCCTAGCGCCAGCAACAATACCCAAATTCCTGTAGTCGCATTTCCAATCAACCAGGGAACAAACACACCGCGTTGATTCAAAAAGAGCAAATCACCGACTGTAATCGACTGTTCAACGGGCGGCAGTTTTAAGAAAACCGCAAAGTACCAAAAGAACAGTTGCAACAACAAAGGTGTATTACGAAATACCTCAACATAGACTACAGCGATATTCCGCACTAACCAGTTATTGGAAAGACGGGCAATGCCAATCACCAATCCGACAAGGGTAGCGAAAACAATTCCTAGCGCCATAACACGCAAGGAGTTCATGAATCCCACTACAATTGCCCGACCGAAGCTATCGGACGGACTATAAGCAATTAAACGTTCGCCAATATCGAAGGATGCTTGAGCATTGAGAAATTCAAACCCTAACTCAATCCCTAATTGCTGCAAGTTGTAAAGTAGATTGTCTGTGATGATAAATACCACAGTTACAATCAGTACAACGGCGATAACCTGTCCGGCAATTTTCCAAAACCGAACATCCCGCACCAACTTTGACAAGTCTTTGAAGTTGAGTGAATCGCGGCTGTTGCCCTGTGGACGTGGCAGAGTCATGGGTTGTGAAATTATGAATTATGAATTATGAATTATGAATTATGAATTAACTAAAATTTTGCTCCAAAACCTCTGCGCTCCTTTGCGAAAACCTCTGTGACCTCTGCGTTAAAAAAGTCCTATTCCGATATTAACTAACAAGTTATCCTGAACTCCTGTTAGCGAAATAGCTCTACAGGAGCTACTCCTAGAATCTGAACTCCTTTCATTCCTTTTATCTAAAGGGGGGTGCGTACATTAAACCACCTTTTTCCCAGATATCGTTTTGACTGCGAGGCAACTTGAAGGGTGTATTCTGACCGAGGTTGCGTTCGTAAATCTCGCCGTAGTTGCCAACTTTCCTAATTACCCGTGCCATGAAGTCATTGGGTAGTCCCATCTCTTGACCCAAATTCCCTTCTTTCCCCAGTAGTCGCTTCACTACGGGATCGGTGCTGTTGGCAAATTGGTCGATGTTTTTGGAGGTAATTCCCAGTTCTTCCGCTTCAATCAAACCGTAGACAACCCACTTTACTGTGTCAAACCACTGAGAATCACCATTTTTAACGGCTGGTGCTAGTGGTTCTTTTGACATGACTGCATCAAGGACGACGTGTTCATCAGGGTTGGGTAGGATGCTGCGGCGAGACACAAGCTGAGAGCGGTCAGCAGTAACACCTTCACAGCGACCTTCTTGGTAAGCTGTAAAGGTAGCATTTACATCTTCAAAGACAATCGGTGTATATTTCACACCGATTTTACGCATCTGGTCGGCTAAATTCTGCTCAGTGGTGGTTCCTGTTTGGATGCAAACGGATTTACCCTCTAACCCTTTCAAGTCCTTAATTCCACTGGCTTGTTTCACCATCATGCCTTGACCGTCATAAAACACAACGGGGGCAAACTCCAAACCAATCGAAGTATCGCGGCTAATTGTCCAACTGGTGTTACGGCTGAGAATATCAATTTCCCCAGCTTGGAGTGCTGTAAATCTCTCCTTAGCGTTAAGATTGCGAAATTCTACCGCCTCTGGGTCATCAAACAAAGCAGTAGCGATCGCACGGCAGATATCCACATCTAGACCGGAGTATTTGCCCTGCTGATCCACATAGCTAAATCCTGGCAAGTTACCGCTAACACCACAAGCTAGCTTACCTCGGTCTGTCACTTTTTTAAGCAGCCCCACCCCTCCTGCCTGAGTTCCTTCTCGGGCAGAGGTATTAGCAGAACGACTTCTACAAGCTGCTAAAGGCGTGACCAGAAGTAGGGCGGCTAGCAGCAGGGAACTCCATTTAGGCATAAATTCTTTGTTACTCTTGTCATCAGTCAATAGTCATTAATGATCAATTATTAAGGACTTGTGGCTAATGACAATAGAAGCGCTTGACAGCCAATCATCACCCTTATGCGCGAGACGGGCCACGCGGCTTTTCAAACGCTAGTGTTTGTGCAACGGCTTGTCGGCTAATAACAGCGCTGTTGGGCTAAATCCCGGATTAAAGAGATACGATTACTGAGATAATCACTCAAAATGTGGACTTCCTCGTGATTGAGCGATCGCTCTTGGTTAAATTGCTTGAGCAACCACTGAACTAAACTAGCATCATCCAGCTTTAGCAGAAGATTAGCTTGAGTCTTTTCAATCAAAGACCACAACTGACGCAGCATTGTGGGAGTCATACAATCTCCTTTTTAGGTAAAAACCCTTGCTGGGCAGGGGGATGGGAACGTTGGTTTTATACCAATACCGTGAGATGAATCGTTCAACACACGGCTATTCTTTAGAATTCCTTAAGAATTCTTCTTTCTCTCCTACCATAACCGATTTTGAGACGCTAACGAACAGTTCAAACAAGATGATACAAGACTTACCACACTGTTAACAAACGCAGAATATCTTGATATGGAGAATACCGGACTCGAACCGGTGGCCTCTGCGGTGCGATCGCAGCGCTCTACCAACTGAGCTAATTCCCCGTAGTAGCCTTAGCTATTCTAGCATCCAGAGCCGTAAAGCCGCCAATGCGAGACTAACGATGACATAAGTTCCTCACTCCAGTCTTTAGTGGACTCGGAACCCACCAAAACTCTAAAAAGTAGGCAATTTTGCACCAATCTTTACGAACTAGGTCATCGACTCACTCATAAGACTTGACAATTAAACTATTGTATGGTTATAAAAATCAACCATTCCTACCTCCCCAGCTCCCCAGCTCCCCAGCTCCCCAGCTCCCCAGCTCCCCAGCTCCCCCAGCTCCCCTGC
>JBFLZA010000038.1:0-24341 GCA_040756535.1 Cyanobacteriota bacterium | reverse complement strand
TTTAAGACATTCCAGAACTGAGGAAACTCATCAAGACTAGTGAGTCGCAGAAATTTCCCAATTCCTGTAATTCGGGGGTCTTGCTTGAGTTTGAAATTATCTTCAAATTCCTCCCGGAGTTGAGGCGAGGTTGTGATCATGTCTGTCAACATTTCATCCGCATTCGCCACCATCGTTCTGAATTTGAGGCAGCCAAAGGATCTGTAATCTTGACCTACGCGTTCCTGGACATAGAAAATTGGACCAGGGGAGCTGATGGCAATGAGTATGGCTAGTATCAAATAAACTGGGAAAAACAAAATCAGAATCGATAGCGAGAACATTACATCAAACAACCGTTTGGCGAGATCTCCGTTTAAACGATGCCGAGAAAGACCCCTAGGTCTAGTGCGCGACGCGAGTGGCTGAAAACCTCGCTTCACGAACGCTCGTAACATCTTGACGGAGATAAGTTGGCTTTCGGCAGTCATCTTACTCCTTCACTTCACACCACACAGTCAAGATCATAAAGCCACAAGACGCTTGCTACGGCTATTTAACGTGCTGGAAACTAGAATTTGTCAGGGAAAAATCGTGATTGGTAGTCCTGATAGCATTGCTCCAGAAAAGCCTGGTAGCGATCGCCAAAAACTTTGGGGGCAAACCCAGCCGCGTTTAAACGAGCCTTTTCAGGATTAAACGAGCCTTTTGACGCCTCAAATGTTTCCACCGCTTCAATCAACGCTTCGACGCTTTGGGGTTGAAAAAATAAACCCGTTGCGCTATCCGGATGTTGCCGAATATCTCGAACTGTTTCTAGTGCCCCGCCAGCACCATAGGCAATCACTGGCGTCCCGCAGGCTTGGGCTTCTACTAGGGCAATGCCAAAATCTTCACAGGCAGCATACACAAAGGCTTTTGCGCGGGTCATATACTGTTCCACCACAGAGTCTGGCTGAAATCCCAACACTTGTACATTGGGTTGTGCCAGTTTGCGAAGCGCCTCTAACTCTGGCCCCGTACCAATCACCACTAGCGATCGTCCTAGTTGATTGAAGGCTTCAACAATTAAAGAAACTCGCTTGTAACTCACCAAACGGGAAACCGTGAGATAAAAATCTTCTTTTTGTGTTTGAAAAGGAAATCGCTCAATATTCACTGGAGGATAAATGACTGCTGCCTGCCGCCGGTAGCAGCGCCAGATGCGGCGTGCTGTGTATGCAGAGTTCGCAATAAAATAGTCCACCCGATTTGCCGAAAGAGCATCCCACTGACGCAAACCATGAAGTAAATACCGCGTCATCCAACCTTGGGGACCACGCCCCATGCGACTGCTGCGTAGGTAATCAAACGTCAAGTCCCAGGCATAACGCATCGGCGTATGGCAGTAGCAGATGTGCAGTTGTTGGGGTGTAGTTAGAACTCCCTTGGCAACGGCGTGGGAAGAGGAAAGGATGACATCATAGCTACGCAAGTCCAACTGTTCAATGGCTAAAGGTAACAGCGGCAGGTATTTCTGAACTCCGTTGCGGGCAAACGGGAGATGTTGCAGGAAAGTAGTACCAATGGTTCGCCCAAACAGATAACTCGGAGGATTGGTCGATTCAAAATCAATCAGTGCATACAGATCGGCATCAATCAGCTTCAAAATTTCTTGAACTACCAGTTCTGAACCGCCAGTAGCTTTGGGAGTCAACCATTCGTGAACCAGTGCATATTTCAACGACATTGAACTAGAAGGCGTTTTGTAAGTAAGAGATTACCCTGAAGTGAGGCACCAAGGGGATAAGGTTGACAATTGGGAAAACTATCAAGATTAATGCAGACGCGATATCTCCTGACTGTCTTTCCCAGCGTTCCGATTTGCTAGATGCTACGGCGATGTCTTACCTGTGCAGTATTTATTAATGTCATCGACTAATTGTTTTTCTGGGGTTGTGGCTTTCTGTAACTTCAGCAAGGCGGTCTCAGCAGCTGAACGGTCTTTCTTCTCAAATGCTGCTACGAAGTCGCGAGTCGCTTTACTGGTATCGCGATACATATTAGTGAAGCGGCTTTGATAGTCTTGGAGCTTTTTGTCGCTAACCTTGATGGCTTGCATGTCTTGAGATGCCTTTTCCATGGCATCAGCGGCTTTGAGTGTTGCCTTGAGGTTGATCGCTTCATTACCATTGGTGACGGATTTGGTTTGACTAACCACCTCGTTAGTCAATTTGATAATTTTGTTACATTGGGCAACTTTGCTCTCGCTACAACTGACAGCCAACAAGCTTATGGCAGCCGTCAAGGGAAGAAGGACAAAGTACCGCATCGGAAAATGCATCTATTGTTCTCCTAGTGATTTTTATGCGCTCTCGTTGTCGTAGCACATTTTTCCCGGTAAGTGAAAGCCTACCGGGATGATACGGTTAATTAGAGGGAAGAGGGGGAGACAAGGGAGATGGGGAAGACAAGGGAGATAGTTTATCGGCATTTTGAAAAAACCTTTCCCTTGTCCTCAAAAGTCCCCCTCATTGTTCTGGCGTTTCGAGGGCATCAGCAATGCGTCGTAGCGTTTCTGTGAGTTGTCCCAACTGCGCTAACGTTTCATTTTGAGTTTCCGCCAAGGTTTGCACCGCATCGCTTAAGGCAAAGAGCTGGTAACCTTGTTGCTGGACTTGGTGTCCTTGGTGTTGCACTTGAGTCGCAAGGGCATCTACCCGCTCAGCCAGACGGTCAATTGTTTCGGTGGTTGCAAGAACTGCCTCTCCCATTTGTCCAACAATTGATTCCAAACGACTGATTCGGGCTTCCGCTCCAAGAGACTCCTGGGAACAAGGAGTCGAGTTGTTTTGCACCTTTCCAGTGTGGACGTGTCTGTTCACCGACAATCTTTTAATCCAAAAACAGAGTAGTTAAACAGTCTTTTAATGCTTGAAAAGCTGCATCTGGCGAGCCATGTGGATCGGAAACGGTGGAGCGGTGTAACCGTATGTTGTCGCTCGTGTTAATTGTGTTCTACATGACCTAACTTTATTGATGACGCCGTTGATGCCACTGCCAAGCATCGCTGATAATTTTCTTGAGGTCTGGGTATTGGGGAGACCAACCCAGTATTTTCTGAGCTTTGTCGCTACTCCCGACCAAAATTGAAGGATCGCCTGGGCGGCGATCGCACTCTACTACTTTAATGTCTCGACCCGTCACTTGACGCGCTGTTTCAATCACCTGTCGCACCGAAAAACCATTACCATTACCTAAATTAAAGGCTTCACTCTTGCCCCCTTGCAACAGATACTCTAGTCCTAAGACATGGGCATCGGCTAAGTCACTGACATGAATATAGTCTCGCAAGCAGGTGCCGTCAGGTGTTGGGTAATCGGTTCCCCATATTGAAATTGACTCACGTTTTCCTAAAGCCGTCAGCAATACCAAGGGAATCAGATGGGTTTCGGGTTGATGATCTTCACCTAATAACCCTTCTGGATTGGCACCGGCAGCATTGAAGAAGCGAAAGACTACTGAGCGTAAATTGTAGGCGCGATCGAAATCATTCAGGATTCGCTCTACCATCCATTTTGTAGTCGCATAAGGACTCATCGGTTCTTGGGGATGGTTTTCTGTCATCGGCACCTGTTTTGGCATTCCGTAGATGGCACAGGTTGAAGGAAAGACGATGTTCTTCACCTCTGCTGCCATCATCGCTTCTACAAGGTTCAGCGTCGCTGACACATTGTTGCGGTAATATTTAGCTGGCTGGGTAACCGACTCTCCTACAGCAATGTAAGCAGCCAAGTGCATCACTGCCGCAATGTTGTGGGTAGCAAAGAGCTGGTCTAGTAATTGGCGATCGCCAATGTCTCCAACCACCAACTTCACTTGTAGAATATCTTCCACAACCTCTCGATGCCCATATTCCAGGTTATCCAGGACGATGACGCTGTATCCGGCTCGAAGCAGTGCCAATACAGCATGAGAGCCAATATATCCTGCCCCGCCAGTCACTAAGATTGTAGGTTTGACTTGCGACACCTCACACTCTCCGTTGTTTTTTGTTTTATAGCCTAACTTTACAAAAGACGTTAACGCTTTGACTGCCCAGTCAAGAAGCGAATCAAGTAGATATGCCCTTGCTCTTTATCGATTGTGGAATCAAGGATAGTGAAATGTCGAATTGGGCAACGAACCCCACTTCTGTGTTTGACCCCCTGCCAAAAATCTCTGCAAATCCCTAATTCCTGCACCTAGCGTGGGTTCTCCCCAGCTCTCCGAGTTGAAGAGGATGGGCGTAAACTTCATTACGAGCTTTTTCGAGGGGAAGTTGCGCTCAATCCAGCAATCCAGTGTTATAACATCAAAACAGCTTTTCGGGCAACTATTGCTGCAATCGCGAGTATAATGCCCCTGTAATGGTGATTCAAACCCTAATTCAGGCAGGAAAAGTGTCACTAAAACAAAAGTACTACCCGTTGGGAGTTGTTAGCTGTTATTTTGAGTAGTCAACTGAGAGGACTCACCAGCGGATCTAGGAGGTAACTGAAAAAATGTTTTTTCACCCTTCTTAACTTTTCCTCATGCCCAATCCCCGATGTCTAGCTCATACTAACAATTAACAATCAACGGCTAACCCTTAGCAACTAACGATTCCTTAACTATGTTCCTACTACTTACCCAGATACTACTGTGGCTGCTACTCACAGTTCTTATCTACAACTTGCTGGTTAAAGTAATCCCTAGAAGTTATCTTACTTTGCTTGGGGGCTTGCTGCTATTCGCCATCATCGTGCTAGCGTTTTTCTTCCCCAACGATCCTTTAGTAAGATCGGCTTGGAGCATTCTCTCATTTCCCCTGAAACCAGTGGGAGCTAGTATTATCCTATTAGCCGCTGCTTTGAATCAGGGACTTAAAAACAGAAACCTGATTGTTGCAGCCCTGCTTATTTTATTGTTCTCAAGTCTACCCATTGTGTCCAGCGTACTTGCTCGACCCCTTGAACTTGGGGAAGCCGCCCAAATAGCCACAACGGGTGCTGCTGCTGCGCCACCTGCAGCAATTGTGCTGCTTGGACGAGGAACGACACAACCCAACCTCCCTCCCCGCACACAAATTCAGCTAACGGATACGGGTAATCGCATTCCCTACGCCGCCCAATTGTATCAGCAACAGGCCGCTGCGGGTAACCCGCCCATTGTGATTGTCAGCGCTGGGCCTAGAGAAGATATTGTAGGAAATCAAAACCAGACTGTAGAAGCTAATGATATTGCTGCCTTGCTAACCCAATTGGGTGTACCCCGTGACCGAATTGTCCTTGAAACAAGAAGTCGAGATTTGCGGACTAGTGCTGTCGAAGTAGACCGAATCTTGAGAAGTCGGGGAACTGGAGGCAGACCTGTTCTTCTCGTCACCTCTGCTATCAATAGCCGACGCGCTAGACTGGCTTTTTCTGATGTTGGAGTCAACGTCGTCGCTCGACCGACGGGTTTCTTTACAATTCAGCCAGGGGCGAGAGAGAGACTCAACATTGGGGTTGCATCCTTTATTCCCAGTGTTGAAGCCCTCACCGTCACCACCCGGATTCTTGAAGAGTTTTATACCACAATTTACTACTCTTTACGAGGCTGGTTGACTACGGGTGCCACCTAACGAACTTTTGACATATGCCCCTGCTAACATTCGTATAGCGGGGGATTCTCAACACAATTGTTGATTCTCAATTTCACGAATCGACTGAGAAGAGGAGCGTCTTTTTCTAACAACTCTCTTGTTGTTTTCTCCCTGAGTATTCGGTCTTTTGACCCCAGTTTCCGTATGCCCTATGCGTTCTTAACAGGTTAATCAAACTGCGTCTCTATTATGTCTATATTTTAGTAGACAGCAGTCAACCCTATAAAGGAGTTCGACGACGAGAATTTTGGCTAGGAATTTGACCTTCTACCCGCCTACTCACCTACTCGCATCGACTTATATTTTAAAAAATTTTTTAACAATGTCAGGAAAGATTCAGGGAGTTAACCCATAATATGGATGTATTTCCTAGCTTCTCCTTCAGAGGCTTGACATAAACTCAAACTTTATAGTATGGATGCCGTTTTGCGAATTGGCGATCGCACGATTACAGCAGAGGAAATCATTCCCCTATTAGCTGGCTACCAGCTACTCACACCATTAGTGCGGGAACTGCTCATCGATGGAGCTACCGCTGCGATTGACTGCACACCCGAAGAGATAGCTCAAGCCCGAAAGCAGTTCTTTGAACAACAACAGATTACCAGCGAGGAAGCCAAACAAGCCTGGGCCGAGCAGCATAAAATGACGACGGCACAACTCGACGCCTTAGCGATTCGGGGGTTAAAAGTTGAAAAATTCAAACAAACAACCTGGGGTCACAAACTGGAAAACTATTTCCTGGGTCGAAAGGCGCAATTAGACCGGGTCATTTACTCCCTGATTCGGAACCAAGACCCAGGCATTATCCAAGAAGTTTATTTCCGAGTCCAGGAAGGAGAACAATCATTGGCTGACTTAGCACGGCAGTATTCGCAAGGACCAGAGGCAGAAACAGGCGGTTTGATCGGTCCAGTTGAGCTGAGTACACCTCATCCTGCGATCGCTCAAATGCTGCGTTTGAGTCAACCCGGTCAACTCTGCCCACCAACGCGCTTGGGAGAATGGTTTGTGATTGTACGCTTAGAAAAATTTATCCCTGCTCAGCTCGATGCCCCAATGCGCCAGCGACTGCTGAATGAGTGTTTTACAACTTGGCTTTCTGAGCAACTGAACCAGCAGTTAGCAGTTCTTCATTAATTGTTAATGATTTTAACTTCCCTCAACCTGGGGAGATAAATAAACATTACATCTACAAACGCTGAATTAAAGATTCACAATAATTAAATCAATAAATCCTGATTTTACCTATCCTAAGTTCAAGCCCTTAGACTCGATCCGTCTTTAGCTGTGTACCCTTCTTGCATAAGTTACCTATCTCAGAGAGATAAGTACTATAGGTGCGTAGCCAGCATTGGCATAAAGAAATGCCATGAGCCGAACTCAAAGCTCCCGGACCATTAAGAGTGCCTACCTCGGAACTCTGTGCAAGCCTAATTCAATGTGAGTTCTAATGACCTATACGACAACGATTCAAGAATTTCTAGCCGCTCACTATCCCTTTGATCAGCTATCCTCATCAGCACAGTTCAAACTGTCAAGTCAGTGCCAGTTGTTGCGCTATCGCATGGGTCAGGCAATCGCTATCCGGGAGAAAATGCCGGCTTATGTGTCCATCCTTTTTCAAGGGCAAGCCCGTCTGTTGGGTTATGACTCCCGCCGCAATGCTCCCGTAACGCTGAAGTTGCTGCAACCTGGAGAAATCATAGGTTGGGTCAGTTTGGTGAGGGGAATCCCCTGTGAAACAGCAATTGCCTCCACTGAGACCGTTTGTCTCAACCTCACTACCACCGACTTCATGCGCTGGTTGGACTCAGAACCCGTCTTGTCATCCGCCTTCCGTTCGCGGTGTGGCTTGGTGGAAGTGTTTGAACTCCTCGGTGCAGAACTGGAGCGACGAGCGGAAGCCGAAGCCGATCTTAAAGAACTCACCTCGAACGCTTGGCCAAACGCTATCATCCTGAATGTACCTCGCGGGATGCAAATGTCGGGCCAACTCGATACCAATCGGGTATGGTTCGTTAGTGGGGGAGCTTCAACCAACATACCCGTTGGCTCATGTCTGGATTCAGAATCAGTAGGAACACTTATCGTCAACGGGGCAGGTTCGGCTCGCTTGGTGGGAATTCCTACAGAACTCCTTTCCCCTGGTACGGCGACATCGACACCCGAATTATCTAACAATCCAGACGGAACCCCTAGCCTCGCTCCAATACCAGAAGAGATTCCTTACGCTCCCGATCAACCAGTCACCGCAGAAAGCTACTCCTACAAAGAATCAACCGGTAAGCGCAACTATCCTTTTGTTCGCGGCAAAGGCCCAGTGGAGGGAACCCTGGCGTGCTTCCAAATGCTCTCTAAGTATTTTGGAATGCCCTTCCGTCGGGATATTCTCCGCCGTGTGCTTTCCAACCAAGAGTCGCGTTCCGGCGGCCTCTCCCTCCAGCACTGTGGTGCTGTTGGGGAATTAATGGGACTATCGGCCCAACTGGTCAATGTTCCGGCAATTGCAGTAAACCGCCTGCCAACCCCAGCCCTACTTAGCTGGGAAGACGAGATTGTTATTCTCTATGACAGTAGCGATCGCGAACTAGTCCTGGCAATACCTGAAAAAGGCATCAAGCGCATCAAACCCTCAAAGTTCATAGAAACCTGGGGGGATGACGGACAGGCACTCCTGCTCAAAGCGACTAAAGAAACGCCCAAAGAGCGGTTCGGGCTTTCGTGGTTTATTCCTTCCCTCTTTCGCTACCGCAGAGTTTTAACGGAAGTTTTAGTTGCTTCCTTCTTCGTGCAACTGTTTGGTCTAGCCAATCCCTTGATGATCCAGTTGATCATCGATAAGGTGATCGTGCAAAACAGTATCAGTACCCTGAACGTTCTGGGAATTTTACTGGTAGCCGTCGCAATTTTTGAGGCGCTGTTAACGAGTTTGCGTACCTACTTATTTGTGGATACGACAAATCGTATTGACATGGCGCTGGGTTCAGAAATTATCGACCATTTGTTGCGCCTGCCTTTGCGCTACTTTGAACGACGACCGGTTGGGGAATTAGCCACCCGCGTTAATGAGCTGGAAAATATCCGTCAGTTTCTCACAGGGACAGCTCTTACTGTAGTGTTAGATGCGGTCTTTTCCGTGGTCTACATCGTCGTCATGTTCATCTACAGTTGGGTGCTGACGCTGGTGACGCTGGCGGTAATTCCCTTGTTTGTGTTGCTCACGGTATTCGTCTCCCCCATTGTGCGGCGACAGCTACGGACTAAAGCAGAACGTCAAGCCGAAACGCAATCCTTTTTGGTGGAGGTTTTATCGGGAATTTCCACCGTGAAAGCCCAAAATATAGAATTGCGATCGCGTTGGAAATGGCAAGAACGCTATGGTCGCTATGTTAGTGATGGATTCAAGAATGTTCTTACATCTACAGCAGCCAGTTCAACCAGCAATTTCTTGAACAAACTCTCGGCTTTGCTGGTGCTATGGGTAGGAGCTTATCTGGTTTTAGATGGGCAGTTAAGCCTAGGGCAGTTGATTGCCTTCCGGATTATTTCCGGGTACGTTACGGGGCCATTACTGCGCTTAGCCCAAATTTGGCAAAACTTCCAGCAAACGGCGCTTTCTCTGGAACGCCTCAGTGACATTGTCGATTCGCCCCAAGAAGCGGACGAAACCGATCGCTATAATATAGCCCTCCCACCCGTCCAGGGAATGGTGAAGTATGAGAACGTCTCGTTCCGCTTTGGCACGAGTGGCCCCTTGCAGTTAAACAATATTAATATAGAAATCCCAGCAGGTACGTTTGTTGGGATTGTAGGTCAAAGTGGTTCGGGTAAAAGTACCCTGACGAAGCTCCTGCCCCGACTCTACGATCCCCTCTCAGGTCGCATTATCGTCGATGGCTACGACATTGCTAAGGTAGAACTGTATTCCCTGCGGCGTCAGATTGGTATTGTTCCTCAGGAAACCCTGCTTTTTGATGGGACGGTGCAGGAGAATATTGCCCTGACGAATCCAGAGGCCAGTTCTGAAGAAATTATCGAGGCGGCAAAGGTGGCGGTAGCCCACGACTTTATTATGGAGTTACCTAGTGGCTACAATACACGGGTCGGGGAACGGGGTTCGGCTTTATCGGGAGGACAACGACAGCGAATTGCGATCGCACGAACCATTTTGCAAGGTCCCCAACTGCTAATTTTAGACGAGGCGACGAGTGCCTTGGACTACAGCACCGAACGGCAGGTGTGTTTAAATCTGGCACAAGCTTATAAGGGCCGCACAGTCTTTTTCATCACCCACCGCCTTACTACGATTCGCAATGCTGACTTGATTTTGATGATGGATCAAGGGGCTGTAGTCGAACAGGGCACCCATGAGCAGTTGATGGCGCAAAAAGGCCGTTACTATTGCCTCTACCTCCAACAAGACTCCCAAAATTGAACCAAAAAAGCAAAAAATACACCAAGAGCCATGAATCAACACAACGGATCTAAATTCAATCAAAACAATATTGTCCTCAAGTCACCGTCTAACCAACCAGCGGGAGTAGCACTCAACAACACTAACGGTAACGGAACTCAGGTCAATGGTAGTAACGAGGCTCCATTAAACGGTAACGGCCGCGTCAATGGCAACCGTTCCCAGAACCAACCCCAATTTGACCAACCTGTCATCCTCCGACAATCCCACCATTGGTCGAGGGGAATCCTTTGGGGAATTATGGGCCTCACCACCTTCTTAGTGATTTGGGCTAGCGTTGCCAAAATTGAGCAAGCGGTTCCCGCCCAAGGAAAGCTGGAGCCACAAGGCGCAGTTCAGGACATCCAAGCACCGATTTCGGGGGTTGTTAAAGAAATCTATGTCAAGGATGGGCAAAGCGTGAAGAAAGGCGATGTGCTGCTCAGACTCGATCCAACAGCAGATAAAGCTAAACTTGCTTCCCTTACTAAAATTCGTGACACATTAACTAAAGAAAATGAATTCTATCACTCAGCACTCCGCAATCCCACTGCCTCTCTGAATCCACCACCAGTAACACAAGTGGTACTTTCTTCAGAACTCCCCTCTCTCGTTAAAAGTAGAGCGGATCTAATTGCTGAAAATCAGTTTTATCAGAGCCGCATTAATGATAAACCTCTTAGTGCTAACCTCAGCCCGGAACAACAGCAGCGGATGCGGTTTGCCACAGCGGAACTCAACTCTCGCATCGCATCGGCTGAGTCGGAAATTGAACAGCTCCAAAAACGGGTCGCTCAGAACCAATCTCAACTTGACAATGCTAGAAAGCGGTGGGAAGTTGAGCAGAAGATTCTTTCTGATCTCGAACCCCTTGTCCGTGAGGGAGGATTTTCCCGCATCCAGTACACCAAGCAACAGAGTGAGGTGGGAACGCGTAAAGCCGAGGTGGAACAGCTAACCGATGAAAAATTACGCATGGAATTAGATATTGCTCAGGCTAGAGAGCAGTTAGCAAATACCCAAGCGCTTACGAAAAAAGAGTTAACTGATCTGATGGCGGCGAATAATAAACAAATTAATGACATTGATTCCAAAATTGACTCCATTAAACGCCAATTGAGGGAAACAATTCTCGCAAATGAGAAAAAAATCGCGGAAATTGATAGCCAGTTGAAGCAGGCGGAGGTGACTTTAACCTATCAAGAGTTAAAAGCTCCTGTTGATGGCACGGTCTTTGATTTAAAACCATCATCTCCCGGTTTTGTCACGAATTCAACTGAACCCATTTTGAAAATCGTTCCCGATGATGCCCTTGTGGCGAAAGTGGATATCACCAATAAAGATATTGGGTTTGTGAGAGAAGGAATGCCAGTCGATGTGAGAATTGACTCGTTTCCGTTTAGTGAATTTGGCGATATTAAAGGGAAGTTAGAATGGATTGGCTCTGATGCACTTCCCCCCGATCAGATACATCAGTACTATCGGTTTCCGGCAAAAATTAAGTTAGATCAACAGACTCTTGCCGTTAGCGATAAAAAAGTGCCCCTGCAATCGGGGATGTCTATCAGTGCCAATATTAAAGTGCGCGATCGCACGGTGATGAGCATCTTCACTGACTTATTTACCCAACAAACGGAGAGCTTAAAGACAGTTCGATAAATTATTAACTTTCTGTTGACTTTTGATGAATCTGGCTTGAATACTAGCCGTCTCCTGATGGTAGTGATGTAATAGTATTCATAACAGACACCGAAAGTACCAAAGAACATTAATCTATGGGCAGGGGGAATTGGGTCTGTTTCCCTCCTTTTTTTTGTGAAAAAATAAATCTATGGCAATGTGTTTTCCTCAACCTGCGCTACTTACGGAGTACCTCAACAAATTCCGATTCCTGAAAACGAGCCAAAGCAGCCCATCAACCCCTACGGTATGAGTAAGCTGATGGTGGAACATATTCTCGATGATTTTGACCGGGCTTATGGTCTACGTTCCGTGCGCTTTCTGTATTTCAACGCGGCGGGTGCCGACCCCCAAGGGCGTTTGGGAGAAGATCATACTCCCGGAACTCACCTCATCCCCCTCATCTTATTGACAGCACTAGGCAAGCGAGAAAGTATTTCGATTTATGGCACTGACTACGATACGCCGGATGGGACTTGTATTCGAGACTTTATTCATGTCACTGATTTAGCTCAAGCACACGTTCTGGGACTAGAGTATTTGCTCAAAGGCGGGAACACCGAGGTATTTAACTTGGGTAATGCTCAGGGATTCTCAATCCAAGAAGTGATTGAAGCTGCTCGCACTGTTACGGGGCGTCCGATTCCAGTCACTTTAGCTGAGCGTCGTCCGGGAGATCCAGGCACTCTTGTAGGCAGTGGCGAGAAAGCCAAGCAGATTTTGGGTTGGCAACCCCAGCATGTAGATTTGGAAAGTATCCTAAAATACGCTTGGCAATGGCATCAAAAGCAACATGAAGGTCTTGGATCTGATGCCAAGTAAGCTATAACAGATGGGTTAGAGTACATGGATGCCTTTATGAGCCAACTCACACTCGCGACCGACACAGTGGACAAAGTTAGGATTTTGAATGTAGACATTGATAATGTCACAGCCTCAGAAGTCTTAAATCAGCTAGAGCGTGGTGTGGTATTCACCCCCAATGTCGATCACCTGCTTTTGCTGAAAAACGACCCAAGTTTTTTTGAGATTTACAAGACAGCCGACTACAAATTGTGTGATAGCAAAATTCTCTACTATGTCTCTAGATTTTTGGGAACGCCCATAAAGGAAAAAATTTCTGGCTCTGATTTTTTTCCAGCTTTTTGTATCTATCACAAAGATAATGAGGATATTAAAGTTTTCCTCTTAGGTGCTCAAGAAGGTGTGGCGTTGAAAGCCCAGGAAAATCTCAATACCCAAGCGGGTAGAGAAATTATCGTTGGAGCTCACTCACCTTCTTTTGGATTTGAAAAGAATGACGAAGAATGCCAGGATATCATTGCAAAAATTAACAGTTCAGGAGCGACAGTTCTGGCAGTAGGGGTGGGTGCGCCGAAACAAGAAAAGTGGATACACAAGTATAAAGACCAGTTGCCCAATATCAAGATATTTTTTGCGATCGGGGCCACAATTGATTTTGAAGCTGGTTATAAAAAACGTGCCCCTAAATGGGTAACTGAAATTGGGCTGGAATGGTTGCATCGGCTGCTCTCTGAACCGAAAAGATTGTGGAAGCGGTACTTGATCGGGGGCCCAATCTTTTGTTGGTTAATTTTGAAACAAAAATTCCATCTTCAGAGTATTAATAGTATCCGCATCTTGAGGTCTATCCGCGATCTGTAGGAGATTTGGGGAATGGTAGTAGTTTGTTCGTCAGTCCAATTGTCTGTTGACACTGATACTCTACAAGTGAAGAAGGTAACCTAATTAAGCAGGTTAATTACTGGTTTACTCAGTTCCGCAGTAAATTTCCCAACCATTAGTACCGACAAAGATAAGATGAACCGCTGCCCACTCGCCTCATGGGGTTAGGAGCGATCGCATAATGCCTTGCATCTACCACTTCTTCAATCGAACCCAAGCGAAAGCATTTAGTTACTTCTGTCGGGATGCACTACTCACTTGCCCGTAAATAAATCCATTACCACCTGTTCCCAGGAAAACCCTTCCAAATACATTCATGTCTCCCACGATGACACGGGGTTTTCCAAAATAACCTTTTGGATAGTCAGCAATCTTAACCCAAGCCGTACCTTTATCGGTGGAACGGAAAACACCAATCTCTCCTTTCACCTTACCCTGAATAAAGACAGTTGGATGCCTCCGTTCTGGTGCAGCTTTGCCAAATCCCAGGACTTGAGCTTCGTCAACCATCGCCACTTTAGTAAAGTCCTTTCCAAAGTTGCTGGAGCGATACAAACCTTTCTCCTTAAGACTTACCCAAACCTCACCTGCCATACCAGGAGCTGTTTTAAGATTAGCTCCATCCCATATTCCTGCGGGTAGTGCGTTATTGACGATTTGCCAGGTTTCGCCTCCGTCGTCGGTGCGGAGCAACAGCCCTTTTTCATGGTGGTAGATGTAAAATATGCCTCCCTGGACAGTATCAGCGGCTAAAGCTTGCTGTCGATTCCATAAGTGGGTATGGATGTTAGAGTCAATTTCTTTTTGTTCAAAGAAGGTAATGCGTTGCCATGTGGTTCCACCATCTTTTGTGAAATAGGGAGGTTTACCATTACTGGGTTGCCAGACAATATTTTGAGTGTCTGTGGCGGATACGGCAATATTGCCAAAAACTAGGTCATCAGGATGTGTTTTTTTCTCGATTGAAGGAAAGTTTTGCCAAGTTCTAGCATTGTCTCTGGAAAATCCAGCTCTCATGACTTTAGGGTCATGATGACTGGCTCCCACTGAAACGACAAAGTTAGAGTTTCCACTACTATAGGCGAGACTCGTTGTTGTAACGAAAACTCCTTTCCCATGGCTGTGGCGAGGGAAGGCATCTAAGGAGTCATGTCTGAACCCATCAAAATCTGCGATCGCGGTAATTAAGCTTGCCTCGCCAGGGGGGCTGATGGCATCAAAGGTAACGGTTTCTTCAATACCATTAACAGTTGCTGACCATTTAACCTTATTACCATAGCCATCTTCTGTCTTCCAGACACCAATACCATTGGTAAGCCAGACTTGCCCTGGATGGAAAGGAGAGACGGCAATACCCCCCGTCAAACTCCAAAAACTCCAGCCAGGCCACCACGAAAGCTTGTCCACCGTATTGTTTAACTTTATCCAGTTTGCGCCCCCATTATCTGAGCGATAGATTCCTGTGGGACTCATAGGATAGGTAACAACAAAGATAGTATCTGGCTTGTTTGGGTCAACGGCTAAGGCGGAGTAATTCTTGCCATTTTTTGGAGTAATATCTTGCCAACCTGCTTGATTAAACTTCCAGACAGCGCCTTGGGGGTCTTTTTCTTGTTTATAGAAGGTGGTAATTAGCTCTCCTTTGCTCGTGACTACCCCCTGTTGAGGAACCAGTTCCGTAGCAGGGCCACCATTCAAAAGTTGCCAGGTGGTGCCTGCGTCGGTAGTGCGATAAACCCCTTTTCCAGATACGCCAGCGTAAATAATTTTTGTTTTGCCATTAATAGTGCCTGATGATGAGTCAAAGGAGACGTATGTTACTCCTGCACGCTGGGTGACTTCTGGGTGAGGTTCTCCTATAGGAAGGATTGAGGGGTTAACTTGCGACCACTCTTTTCCGCCGTCAAGGCTTCTCCATAACCCATTCAAGCGAGAGCCAAAATACACAACATTGCTACTATTGGGGTCTACGGCGAGACGTTCTCCCGTCCAACGCCAAGGTTCATTACCCCCCATCGGGAGTTTGAGGTTGAGGATTTTCCAAGAATTACCGCGATCGCTAGATTTGAGCAAAACTCCAGACTTTACACCTTTTTCGTCAGTTTTGGTGTATGCTCCTGTGGCTATATAGAGAATGTTGGGGTCACTGGGTGCGATCGCAACGCTTTCGATGTTGATGGGTGTCTCACGAGGTACATTATCTGCTCGTAGCAACTGCTTCCAAGTTTGGTTCGTTGGGTTCCAGCTAAACAAGCCTCCTACATCAGTGCGAGCATAAATAATGTCAGGTGTTCTTGGATGAATGACTATACCAGTTACAAAGCCACCTGCCCCCATCTTGACATCATTCCATTCATACAATTCGCCATTAGGTGTAGTAAATAAAGTTTTGTCAGTCGGTAGGGCGGATATACCTCTGTTAGTTGGAATGGTGAATTGACTGTGTACGTAAATGGTAAAAAAAAGGGTTAGCAGTGCTAAACCGAAAGAGGTAAAAATAGTTCTTTTTAGATTTTTACTAACAATCGTCATTTAGGAAAAAAATTGGATTATCAAACGATAATCCAACATTAACTTATTTGTTTAGAAACATCTCTATAAATCCATAAAAGTAATTCTTGATTTGGTCTTAATCAAGAAAATATTTTTTATGGCTACTTAAAGAGCGATTATCAAAAATAAATTTGACTTCTTTAGCGGAAGAATTTAATTGGAGCAGAAGAGCGTATATGAAAACAGCAACACCTAACATCTCAAATAATTCTTCAAGCCCTGTACTGATTATATAAGGCAAGCTTTCCTTGCTAAAGGAACTAAAGATTAAACCGCCTACCATTTCCATGCCTATAGCTCCGAACAGAAAAAGAGATATGGCTGACAAAAATAACCTTTTTTGACGAAAACTAAGAGACAAGAAAAACTTAACGTATGCCAATCCCATAAGGAAGACTAAAGGCATAGCAATAACAATCCAAGAAAAAGCAAAAATTCCAGTTTTTTGCACACCCAAAAAATTTAATATTTCTGCTGCCAGGGGGGTGAAAGATAGTTTTTCATGAATTTCAACGGCTTCATCCCAGGAAAGAAATAAAAATATTAACGATAAAGCCCCCCAATGAAAAGCATAACGATCTTTTTCATTCTTTTTTGAAAAAGCAATTATACCTAACAAAAATGAACAAAATAGTAGCGACATTGAAGAATATAGCGAAGGTAAATTCCCTTCTTGATTTACACTAAAGATTTTTGCCAATGCAGATAGAATTGAAGAGTTCGGATTCACAAGCAAATGCAAAGCTTGCATAGATAAGCTAGCTAGATGAATTATAAAAATTAAGCTTAGTAAAAAATAAATAACTTTCTTTGGGGAAACAAATAATTTCATATCCATATCGATTGGACTAATCTCCATTCATGTAATTTTAAGTTTAGCTCTTTTAACCTGTAATTAACATAAAGATTAAGTAAATTTAACCTAAAAGTGATGGTTATACTAACCTCTTTAATTACTTTCTCGAGAGACTTTTTTAAAGTATTAATTTTCTAATATAGGGCTTATGCACTTGCCCCCTTTCGTTGGGGGTAAGTGCGTAATTCCTGTAATAAGAAGCCTTTCTGACCGGAAGTCCGAGTGATACGCAAAAAACAATTAGGCTAATATTGGCATTTATTTTTTCTATAAATAAACAAAAATATGGTCAAGCTAATAAATTAATAATAAAAGACAAAACGAGTTGAATATGGTTTGAATATCCAAGGTTTAATTATCAGGAAATTTTCAATTTAAAAGAACCTTGTATCGCTCAACAGGTATACCAGCTTTAGCAGATATCGTCAAAGCTAAATGATCGGGATGAATTTCTCTAATAAAAGTTTGCAATTGCTCATCTGAAAGAGGTCGGGGGAACCAGTAATCATGGCAAATATTTTTTTCTTCATGGTAATGCCCTGACTGTTCTTTCAAAATGCGGTCAATAAAAATTCCGTACAATATGCATTCACCGAGATGCCATGAATTACCTAAAGTTTCAATCCAACCCCGCCCCGAAATCTTCTCGACATGCTGACACATCTGCAAAACGCGATCACGCCTCCAAGTAATGATATGACCGACATAGTCGGGAAGGGTCATATCTACATCAGGTAGGCCGAGCAAGCGACTAGCAGATTGATGCCACTTCAAATGCATTTTTTGTTGTACGTCGTTCCCTGTTGGATTGCGGAAAAGTCGAACCTGATCGTTACGGACGAAGTTACGAAGGTCAAAGGGACGTACAAATACTACATCCGAATCAACCAACACTGCAACGTCTGCATCAATCTGTTGAGCTGCGGCAATTTTGATAATTTGCTGAATAATCCAGCCTCTAAGGGGAAGGGTTTTGAGACTCAACCAGACATGATAGGAGGAAGGTAGACTTTTAATCCACCAGGGAAGGATTGATTGTTTTGTAAGAATTTCCCGATTTTGTGTTTCTAGCTGGCGGAACAGTGGTAAATCTCTTTGGTCTACAATCACGTAATGTTTGACTGGATGTGAGATAAAACGTTCTACGCTCATACACAATAGCTGGCATCGTTCAAAATCTAGAGCATAGCTAGGCGTAATGAGAGCAAAATTAAAGTTGTTCATTGTACAAGGATTGGTACGCATCTAAATTTTGCATATTCCCTGGTCAAAGAGCCAGCAACGGCAACTTCACAGAAGAGACTAATGTCTCGCTGGCAAATCCAGACGCACCCAATGCTTGAACTAATAAACGTTTACTAGCTTAAGATTCTTTCTAGCTCCATTTTCAGGGTTTTAACATTGATAGTCATGTCATGAAATTGATTTGCAAAATGATCTTCAGCAATGGCTTCATCAAAAACACAAGAGTATTCCAAGCCTAAGACCTTGCAAAAGTAGTAAAAGCCTGGTTTGGTATATCCGCTATAAAATAATTCAATGACTTTAGTTCCAGGGTCACACCACAAGAGGTTAGTTAAACCAGCTCCATGAACCCCAACAATCACTGATGCCTCTTGGAATAAACTAATTTGCTCATCAACAGTTCGGGATACATCCTCCGCCACTTCAAACCCAAAATCTTTGAGTAAATCTCGAACTTCTGCTTCATTGGTCAGTACACGTCTGCTGCGCCTAGGTAGAAAAATTCTTTTTTTCTTTAGTCCATTTATCGGTTGACAAAATCTATTTCTCAGAAGTTCTATATCATAAGGGCTGACTCGATTAATTTGAGTTTGGTTATTGGCTAAAATCAAAGATTTTGCTCGGATTCTTAAATCTTTATTTCTAGTATCAATCAGCGAATCTTTGGGAAGACCTAGCTTACTGAGATATTGCCATTCATATTTACTATTGAAAAGGGGATAGCAAACTTTTGCTTCCTGCCAGATGTCTTGACCTAAAGCCTCTTCAATTCGACAAAGTTTTGCTAAAACCCATGCAACGAAACTATAATAACCACCAAAAAAATGCGACCACGGGGCAACGACGAGAGGATACTCAACTTGCTGAAGTTTAATTGGGAAATCTCTCAGAGCTGCTGAAGTACCATAATCAAGGTCTAACAAGAATTTCTGGTTAACTAATGCTGTTCCAGAACTGCAGAGCTGGAGAGAAATTATACTTTCATTAACATCAAGCTTCCAAACATAATCTGTTTCAAAATATATTTCATTTTTTTCGGCATTTTCCGGATTATTTAGCGCCTTTAGATTTAAATTTGTAGTGGGAACGACTGATGATTCAAAAGGTGAACCATCTAGGGGCTGATGTTGCTTTTTATAAACAATACTACCTTCTAGAATTTGGATGCTAGAAGCTCGATCTAATGATTGCCTCCATACTCCCAACAGGAAATGTAAAGCCTGCCGAGATAAAAGTTTAACCTTAAAAAGTAGTACTCTCACTCTTGAGTTGAGCATAATATCTATTTTAGCTAGTTACTAATAGGTTTCAATGAACTTGTTGAGCCGTTTTTTGAGCCGATTTTCCCCAACCTCCGGAGCCTACCCAATAACCTACTCCTCCTTTATTGTGTAATTCATTATTTACCTGAAAGGCGAGAATTATATCTACTACGAATGCAATAGAAGCTAAGGGAAATAGCAAAATTGCTTTGTAAAAAGGTTTATACAGTAAACTTTGAAAACGCCGAATTAGTATGAATTTAGGGATTAGCCACCCACCCTTTTCCTTAATAGCAGTTTGAACAAGTTTATTCAGCCAGACGGGGTCTTGTTCGTTCCTTTGCTTGATGAGTAAACTAATATCCTGTTGCTCTTTACTGTTTTCTAAGAGGTCGGCATATAGCAACTCATTGACAGCCTGACCAAAAATCAGCCACTTTTCATGGCGGAGTAGCCGACCGATGTCAGTGTAAGCTTCAAAAGCATGGGAAGCTGAGCCAGCAAGAATAACTCGATTCGGTTCTTCAGGCGCTTTTAAAAAATCTGTAACGATCATTGTGTAGATAAAAGCATCATCAGTTGGTAAGGTGGTGGACAGCCAGACTCTACGCAACACTTTGGCTCTAGTACAGGAGAGCTGACCAGAGATCCAAGCTGCACTCCCCTCGACAGCTTTACTCCCGGACAACCCTGACGCTAACGTAGAAAGCTGCTCCATTAGGCTCTTGTTCTCTTTGAGAGCTACATCTTTAATTCGCTTGTCCACAGATACCCAAGCTTCTGGTCTCGTTTCCAAAACCTGAATCATAGAGCGAAGAGTTTGGCGATCGAGAAATTGAATGTCAGCCGACATCACGAAAAGATAGTCAGCGTTAGGATTGGAGAATTCATGAATGTATAGGTTCCAAGCATTCGCTAACCCAGCCTGCTCCACCTCGCAGACTCGCCAGTTGACATTGGTATGAAGGGACGGCTTGACTAACTCTTCTAACGTGGCTCTCGAAATAGCTGCTGTGTCATCGCTGCAACCATTAGGCACAACTACAATTTCAATTGCCATGTCAGAGTCAGGTTCTTGAAACAAGCTCTGCTCTAAAAGAGAATTCAGCGTTGCACGGATGATAGCAGACTCATTGTAGGCGAGTATACCAATGCTAATGTTCATCTTCTCTATTTTGATGTAGGTCAACTAATCCAAAATTAATTCAGCAAAAATATTGATTTTAAGAACAATTAGTAAGCTGTTCTTGTTCACGGTAATGCACAAAATCTTGGGAGCCTTGATAACTAATAATTTTGGCAGGAATACCAACCGCTACAGCGTTATCTGGCAAATCTTTCGTCACTACGGCATTTGCTCCGATGGCTACATCATTACCAATTGTTATAGCTCCAAAAATTCGAGCACCTGGCCCAATAAATACTCGCTCTCCGATCTTGGGACTCCCTCGTTTTTCTCCTCGTCCTCCAATTCCAATAGTCACATCTTGTCCTAGGTTACAATTTTTGCCAATCTTAACTTCGTAATGGATGATAATCCCAAAAGCATGAGGGATAAAAAGCCCTTCTCCAATATCGGCTTTATTCGGAAGTTCACTATTGGTAATCATTTCAATTAGCTTTTGCCAAATAGCACAAAATATTTTTAATATTTGGCGAATCACCTGTAAGTGAACATTAGTATCAACCCAACGGCTAAATCTATACTGAGTAATAACCCATAAACCTTGTTTGGTTAAAAAGATGAGCCACCAAGGGTAGTTGTCCATCAGCACATAGCGGTCAATATCTGCTCTCAGGTTATTGAACATAAGATAAAACCTTGGAAATACTTAGTAATAATTGAGTCTTAAGAGATATTGATTGAATTCATTTTGCAATATTATTCAATCTCAAGAGCTAATAATTGTTCATACTCTAGTAGAGCTTTTTTGAGTGAAAACTCGCTTGCCCTTTGCTGAAGGAAGGTAGCATCTGGAGATTCATTTAAGGTGTCAGCGATCGCTTTTGCCATTCCCTGACTATCTCCCACAGCAACTAATTTCCCGTACTGCCCGTTTGCTAAAATCTCTGCTGGCCCGCTTTCACAATCGGTAGAAACAACTGGAGTTCCTGCTGCCATAGCTTCTACCAGGACATTGCCAAAACCCTCCCAAGCAGAGGAGAGAACAAGTACAGTAGCTTGCGCCATATAGGCATAGGGGTTAGCAACAAAGCCACCGAAAACCACATCTTCCGTCAAACCTAGTTCCTGCACCAGAGAGTCTAGATGAGAACGATCACTTCCTTCACCTAAAATCATCAATCGAGCTGGATGCTGTTGACGTACTCTGGCAAAGGCATGGATTAGAGTGGGAAAATCCTTTTGCTTTTCCAGGCGTCCCACTCCTAAAATCACTGGAGGTTGACCCGGTGAAAACCAAGGGTGATCGATAGGTTCTTGCAGCTTTTCACTTAATTCTGGGGTGACGATGGGATTGTAGATGGCTTTGATTTTTTTTGAGGGCAAACCCATATCTACCAGATCCTCAGCTACACCCTGCGACACGGCCACAATCGTATCAGCCCAAGGGTAGAACCACTTAACAAATTGGGGTGTTAATCGCCGCTTGAGTGTAGTGGAATTTTTGGCTTCACGCGAAAGATGATTGTGTACAGTCACAACCACTTGAGTAGAGACACCAGCCAATTTCTTTGCCCAAAGAGCCACCATATTGGTGTCTTCTAGAGCAGAAATTAGGACAGGGGGTTTTTCTTGTTTGAGATACCGTACTAGGGGAGGAAGGCTGAGAATCAGTCGGGAACTGTCCAATTTTACAACTCGCACCTTTTGGGAAAGCTGGGACAGATAGGGCCCTTCTGCCTTAACTAAAACTAGATCTACCTTTAGCCCCTGTTCGCCAAAACCACGGGCTAAATTAATCATAACTCTCTCGGCTCCACCGCCGTCAAGATCCATCAAAAAAATTGCTACGTCAGTCATTCGATTTGAAAATAGGGATGGGGGATTGGGGATTGATTCTAGGGTTAAATTCATAAGCGAAAAATTTTACACTTTCAAATAGGTTCAACGAGTCTTTTCTGTTCTGAATAGGTTGCACTTTCCTCAGAGTGAATTCGCCTTACACGCTTCATAGACAGAGCCACAGCCACCAATAAAGCCCAAAAAAGTGAGTTCTGCTCAACTATTGTGTTTTCGCTGTGGTTGTACATAAAAAAGAAGGTGACATAAAAGATAGGCCATAGTTCTACAGTCGTTTTACCAGTTCGTAACCAAGCGACTGCTCGAAAATAGGTTACAGCAATAGTCAACAGAAAAAGGAACAGCCCTATCAGACCTAAATCCAGCGTTATATTGATAAAACCGTTATGAGCATGAGGTGGCTTATATCCTTCTGCTTTCCAAATAATCTCAGCCTCTCCGCCTTTTTGCCAAAATCCCTGATACCCATAACCTAGCCAAGGGCGTTCTGAAATCAATTCAATTGCCAATTCCCAAAGATTGGTACGACCACTAAGAGTTGGATCTCGCCCCAGACCGAGCAGTATGTTTTCCCAGTTACCTGTAACCACGACCGCCAGACTTCCTGCTACCAAAATCAGGGTGATGAGCAGAGGAATTACTTTTGTGTCTGTCCACCGCAAAGCTCTGTAGAGGGGCAGGAGAAGTACTATCAATAAAAAGAGCAGCAAAGCAGTTTTGGAGCCTGAAAGGAGAATCAGGAGCACACAAAGACTAAAGCCACCCCACAACCAGTAACGATGCCTGCGACTTTCTAAAGCGAGCAGTAAGAAAACGATTGCCCCAAGTACCACAATGCGAGCGAGGAGATTCTTCTGCACAAATGGTCCCCGCCAAGCTCCTGCATTCGCGCCAGCTTCTATGGCAGCACCGGGAACCGCTAAGGTAAACAGTAGAGAAAATACAGCAATAATGCCCAAAACCCATGCCAACATCTGTAGCTGTTGCTTCAAGCTAAAACGTGAAGCCATGTACAGACCAAAGTAGGCTGTTTGCACTGTTGCAATACCCTTTGATAGTGACCAAGAAGAGAAATCAGACCAGAGGAATGATAACAGGGCAATTCCTGCTAAAAGCCAAACGAATGGGTCTCTTAAAGCCGCACGAATGGAACCTTGCCATCGAGCAAGAAGTAGGAGTAATGAAACTCCATAAATTCCGTGCTGAAACAGTGACATCAAAGGATCTAAAGGGTTGGATGCACCAGTAGCATCAGCTTTGGGATCTGGGTCACTAAATAAGCTTTGGAAGCGCAACAATCCTGATAAAAAGAGCAGAGAAAAAATTGTAAATCTCTTTTCCAGAAAATTTAACTGTGGGTTCATGGCTTTAGGCGGTAGTACGAAGCCCTGGCATAAATCTCAAAAAGTTCTAATGGGTTTGCTGATGATAGATAGCTTTTGACCAGCTTCTGCCCCTCAGCATCAATACCTCCACTGCCCCAATACATACTCATTCCAGCGGCAAGAATATTATTGGTAAATTTAGACAGTGTTGGGAAATTAGTTTTCATCCAATAAGCGGTGAGAACTTGTATCTTGGCTCTTAGTACCTTCTTGTCATTTCTGAGAGTATAGGCATTATTACCATGAATCCTTTGTAGAGATAAATCTTGAAGTATGACAAAACCTGGTTCTAACCCTAACGCCGTATATTTGATGTAATCATCACTAGTTATCCTAATTGCCTCAGGCATTGGAAGAATTTGCTGAAGAAGCGTTCTCTTGAAACAAACCCCAGATGTTGCAGTTCCAGCAAACGGCAGTTTACCTTTTAATTTGCCTTTTTTGATGTAGGGTCTTATATCGTATTTACCCGATGAACCCGTGTAAGTTTCGGGAATAAATTTTTCAGGATTATTACTGAAAAATTCTAAAGAATGAAAACACCAGCCAATGTCGGGATGTTCTGTAAACACATTGACAACTTCTGCTACCTTTTCAGGCTTAAAAAGATCG
>JBFLZA010000037.1:0-24675 GCA_040756535.1 Cyanobacteriota bacterium | reverse complement strand
ATTGACCCGTGCTGCAATCCCACAACTTGACAGTACCATCTACACTACCACTAGCAAGTAATCGGCTATCTGGGCTGAAAACAACGGAAAAAACTACATTGGCGTGTCCTTGGTTGCTCATCAGTACTATTGTTTCTGGGACTTGCCATAAGTGAATTTCACCTTTGGTATCGCCCATTGCTAAAAATTTTCCATCTGGGCTAAAGGCGACTGATAAACCACTCCCCAAGTTTTCCGCAAAAACAGAAGTCGCTAAATCGGCACCAGCAAAGTTCACATTAGACAAGTTGGCATCTTGCACATAAGCTTGCCAAACTGTCAAATAAGAAAAATCCCAGCCGCTTAAATCTGTCTGCATCTGCCGCAGGAGATTAATCACATTCCCAGCTACATAACCCGTTTCTCGTGCTGTCTTTCCTCGCACAGATGCGAGAATTAGATTGAGTTGATCTTCTAGAAACTGTTGGTTTTCAAAAGTAGAGAGTAGCCGCTCGATAAGGGGTTTGAGGATGAGGCGAGCTTGCGTATCTCTCACGTAGTCTTTCGCTTGAGCTTTTAGCAAGACATGGCTCTTAAAAAGGGTTATTTGGGCGGTAATTATCTCTTGACAGACTTGTTCAATGAACTGGTCTATCATGTATTGCATGACGACGGGTTGCTGGGTGAATCCGTCTGAGTTTTTTTCACTAGACGTAGGCGCAGCCTTTTCGATTAGAGAGCGCCTTACAAGAGAAGTTAATGTTTCTAGGAGTTCAGTTGGCGATATTTTTTTGGCTAAATCTTGTTGTAATTGTAAGAAAGAAATTGGCTCTCGATTGATAGCCATCCAATACATCAGCTCTTTTTCGGGAGCGGATAGGCGATTGAACTGTTGGTCTAATAGATTGCGAATATCATCAAAAACCAATATATCTTGATTTAATAAATCTAAAAAATTAGAAACACTACTTTCAAATAAATCTCGAATGGTTGGAGCTAGCATTTTTAATGCTAAGGGATTACCAGCATAGTGTTCAATCAGTATTTTCCATTCGGATTCTGAACCTGAAAAAGACCCCTTCGCTCCAAAAATTTCCTGCCCTTCTATTGGGGATAACCCCGTTAACTGTAATGAACGAACAGGTAGTGTTTCGCCCTCCTTTAGGGCTAGTTCTTTCAATTTTTCCCGACTGGTTAAAATGAGAGTACTTTTATGAAGTGTTTCCGCCACAGTTTTGAACAGTTGACCATAATCCTCATATCCTTCTCGATACCCCCCTGTGCGTTGGCGTAGCCCGCCGCAGGCATCGCCTTCTCGTAAAATTGATTCAGCATTATCCAGAACCAGCAAACAGCGAGATGCTCGTAAATATTCAAGCAGCCGCAAAACTCTGCCGTATACCGTTTCCGGTAAAGCGGTTTCCTTTTGCTGAGAGAGAAATTGGATCAGATCAGCCAGAAGCTCAAGAATGGGTGGAGCATTGCGGAGACTGCGCCAGATGACAAAATCAAATTGCTCCTGGATGCGTTCGGCTATCTTGATGGATAGGGCAGTTTTACCCATGCCACCCATCCCCAACACCATCACTAAGCGGCAGCGCTCACTTACAATCCACTGTTCTAGTGTGGTGAGTTCTTCTGTGCGTCCATAGAAAACGGAGGCATCAAGCGCTTCTCCCCAATCTTGACACCTATTAGCTGTAGCCACCTCAGCAGTAATCAAAGGAGGAATCGCTTCATTTTGAGACGCTTGAGTATTTCTACCATGATCGGTAGAAGTACTGTTTGAGGGTGCCACGGCGACTTGTGCCTGTTGTGCTTTTCGCCGCAGGACTGATTGCAGATTATTTTTTGTAACCTTTTCTCCCAGCGCCTGACTGAGGAGCTTCCATAACTGGTAGCCAATGAATTTGATGTACTCAGCATCATAACCAGCACTCTTAGCAATCTGTGGATAAGAGCGTCCTTCCCAACTTTGCCGAAAGACTAATTCTTGAACATCGTTGAGATGCTCGGAAAGGATGGAGTCTAAGAAAAGGAGTGCTTCGTCAACGCTCATGTATTCCAATCCAGTTAACCCGTCGGTAGATTCTCGTTAGCTCGGAGCTTGCCCCTCTGATGCTTTCCTAATGGCTCCGACAGAGTAGTCCAAATCGGGACATTGATGAGCTTGAGGAGTTTCAGTATATTTTGATACTAATTTACTGACTTTTTATAACTTTTTCTTACGGTCGCCATCAGAACCTTCGGGTTATCACTGAATCAGGGTTGAAAAGGAGTCGCTTCGCGAGCGGGAAAAGGGAAAAGGGAAAAGGGATGGAAGAAATTGCAACTCCTCCTTTCCCCCACTCCTCATCCCGAAAGGGGGCCCTACCTTCCCCTTTCCCCTCCTCAGGGGAATACAAGCTTAATCTACCAACGATAAACACATGATTACCCTCGATGAATTCCGAAGGCAGCTTGCCCAACGTACAGAATTTCACGCAGGCTACCCCTACAACCTCGACTATGATTACACGCCGCTGCTTCCGTTTCTCCAGTACACTCTCAATAACTTAGGCGACCCCTATGTGGCTAGCAACTACGGCATTGATTCGAGGGAGTTTGAACAAGCTTGTCTGAAATGGTTTGCTCAGTTGTACGAACTAGACGATCACTGGGGATATGTCAATTCCTGTGGTACGGAAGGCAATTTGTACGGCATTTTTTTGGGGCGGGAACTCTACCCCGATGGGATTGTTTACAGTTCTAGGGATACTCACTACTCCATTGCCAAAGCATCGAGGCTGTTTCGGATACCGCATGTCATCGTCGAGTCTCAGGATAACGGTGAACTCAACTATGAACACCTAGAGTTGAGCTTAAGACAAAATCGTCACCACCCCGCCATCATTAATATCAACCTGGGAACCACGCTCAAAGGTGCAACCGACCGAGTAGACCGAGTACTTGATTTACTCGAACAACTCAACATTGATCAATTTCACATTCACTGCGATGGCGCATTGGGAGGGTTACTACTGCCCTTCATTGAAGACGCACCCAAGATTAGCTTTCAGCAACCCATTGGTAGTATTGCTGTCAGTGGTCACAAATTTATTGGTTCTCCGATTCCCTGCGGAGTGGTACTAACACGCCGAGAGTATGTCAGGAAGATAGAGCAAGACATTGAGTACATTGGCAGTAAAGATACAACCATTATGGGCAGCCGTTGTGGATTGGCTCCCCTGTTTCTCTGGTATGCGATCGCTACTAGAGGCGAGCATTTCAGGGAAGAGGTTAAAGCCTGTGTGAATAACGCTCATTATCTCTACAACTGTTTAGGGAAAATAGACTACTCTGCTATGCTCAACGACTTCTCTACAACTGTAGTTCTGCAAAAACCTGATGCAGAAGTATGTCGCAAGTGGCAATTAGCTACCCAAGGAGAGTTAGCACATTTAGTAGTGATGCAGAATATTACGGTCGATAAAATCGACCTGTTCATGAACGATTTGAGAGCTTCTTTAACTCGTAATATCTCTAACGAATCAGCAAATCATCTAATTCAACTGCCCCTAAAGCTTTCAGCGTAGCTTTCTGTGCCTCTGTTAAACCCTTAATGCCAGTGATGTTCATTCCCTCGTAGAGTCTCTCACTTCTTAGCGTGTTTTGACACTCGCCCGTCTTGACATTCCAAAGCTTAATGGTTTCATCTTGACTTCCACTAGCGACGGACTCACCTTCAGGACTAAACGTAACTGACCAGACTCCGTGGCTATGACCCTGCAACGTTTTCAGGCACCTACCTTTATGGACATCCCACAACCGTACCGTATGGTCATCACTGCCACTGACGAGGAGTTGACCATCGGGACTCCAATGCACTGACCACACTCCATTGGTATGTCCCTGCAAAATGTTCAGGCACTCCCCACTACTAACATCCCACAACCTTACCGTCCGGTCATCACTGCCACTGGCGAGACGTTGACCATCGGGACTCCAATGCACTGACCAAACCCCGTTGGTATGTCCTTGCAAAATGTTCAGGCACTTCCCGCTAGCCACATCCCACAGCCATATTTTGCGATCGCCACTGCCACACGCTAAGGTTTTGCCATCAGGACTAAAGGCGACCGACCAAACCCAGTTGGTATGTTCCTGAAAGGTTTGGAGGCACCTATCCTCGCGGATATCCCACAGTTTGACGGTGCGATCGCTACTAGTCGCTAAAATTTGACCATCCGGGCTAAAAGCTACCGATAGTACCCAGTTAGGATAGTCCTGCAAGGTTTTTAGGCACTTACCCTCACGCACATCCCAGAGTTTGACCGTGCGATCGCAACTTCCACTCGCTAAAATCCCCCCTTGTCTCCCTGGGTACGAGATTGGACTGAAAGCCAGTGAAAGTACCCAGTGGCTATGCCCCTGTAACGTTTTCAAGCATTCACCGCTACTGACATCCCATAACCTCACTGAATAATCACCACTGCCACTGGCTAAGGTGCGACCATCTGGCGTCAAGCTAACTGACCGAACGCGATTCGTATATCCCCATACAGTTCTGAGACATTGACCCGTATAGACATCCCATAGCTTCACAGTTCGGTCATCACTGCCACTTGCTAAGGTGCAATTATCAGGACTAAACGCAACTGACCACACCTGACTGGTATGTCCTTGCAAGGTTTTCAGGCATTGACCTGTTTGAGTATCCCATAACTTCACGGTTTGGTCATGACTGCTACTGGCTAACATTTGACCGTCGGAACTAAAAGCAAGGGATTGCACTAAATGAACATGACCTTGCAAGGTGAGAAGACATTGACCTGTATTAACCTCCCACACCCTAACCGTGGAGTCATCGCCAGCACTCGCCAGAATTTGACCATTAGGACTAAAGGCAACGGACTGCACCCAGGATGTATGTTCCTCCAGAATTTTCAGAAGCTGTCCGGTACTGACATCCCATAACCTGACTGTGCCATCATTACTGCCACTTGCCAGAATTTGACCATCACAACTGAAGCTAACCGAACGGACTAGACTGCTGTGTCCTTGCAAGGTTTTCAAACATTGACCCGTCTGGACATCCCATAACTTGACAGTGCGGTCATCGCTGGAACTCGCCAAAGATTGACCATCGGGACTCCAATGCACTGACCATACCCAACTGGTATGCCCCTGCAAGGTTTTCAGGCATTGACCCGTTTGGGCATCCCATAACTTTACAGTTCGGTCGTCGCTGGAACTCGCCAAAATTTGACCATCAGGACTCCAATGAACCGAAAGTACCCAGCGCCTGTGGCCCTGACAGGTTATGAGTGGCTTCATATCCACCACTTGCCAGATCCGAATTCCGCCAGATTCACCTGCGATCGCTAAGCGTTTTCCATCTGGACTATAAGCTACCGACAAAATACTCCCGAAGGTTTCAGCAAAAACAGACTTGCTCAGGTCGGCATTTTGTAAATTGACTTGGTGTAAATTGGCATTTCTCAGATAGGCTTGCCAAATCGTTAACCCGGAAAAATCATAATCGCTTAGATTCGTTTGGAGGTAACACAGCAGATTAAAAAGATTCCCACTCGCATATCCTGGCTTGAGTGAGGATTGGGAACGCAGACCGAGGAGAAGCTGCTTAAGATGTGCTTCTAATCGGCTTTTTCCACTAAAATGGTCAATCAATCTCTGGGTAACTGGCTTGATAATAAAGCGAATTTGACTCTCTCTGATATAGTCTTTCGACTGAGCCTTAATTAGAGCGTAACTATTAAAAAGTGAAAGGTTTTGGGTGATAATCTCTTCGCAGACCTGTTCAATCAAGCATTCAGTCATGTACTCCATGACAGCAGGTTGTTGCCTAAAATTGGCAGACTTTTTTTCAATCAACGACCGCCTCAAGAGAGAACTTAGCGCCTCTAAGAGCTTACTAGTGGAAAGTTCAGGGACTAAATCCTCTTGCAATTCCTGAAATGAAACGGGTTCGCGATTGATGGCAAGCCAGTACATGACCGCTTTTTCTAAATCGGTTAGGCGATTCAATTGCCTTTCTAAAAGATGGCGAATATCATCAAAAACTAATGTTCCTTGTTTCAAGATTTCTAAGAATTTAGAAACACTACTTTCAAAGAAATCTCGAATCCCTGGAGCGATCATCTTTAATGCCAAGGGATTACCGCCATAGTGTTCGACTAACGTTTTCCACTCAGATTCTGACCCCCAGAAGGAACCCTTGGCTTGAAAAATTTTTTGCGCGTCTTGTGGGGGTAAACCGGTTAGCTGTAATGACCGCACGGGCAGAAATTCACCTTCTTGGGCTGCCAATTCTTTCGGGTTCTCCCGACTGGTGAGGACTAGTGTACTTTGATGGGGAATTTCTGCTACAGATTTGAGTAGCTGACTATACCCCTGATATCCTTCATCCATAACAGTCTCTGCATTATCCAATACCACCAGACAACGGTGTTGGCGTAAGTAATGAAGTGTTTTGGAAATTCTGCCATCTAAGGTTTTTGGCAAATCTGTTACCTGCTGGTGAGACAGGAATTCGATCAGGTCGCCTAGGAGGTCTTCAAGGGATGGGGCGTGCAGTAGCGATCGCCAAATCAGATACTCAAATTCTCCTTGAATCTGTTGAGCTAGCTTGACAGATAGAGCAGTTTTACCCATTCCACCCATGCCAAACAGCGTCACGACTCGGCAGCGTTCCTTTACGATCCAGCGTTCTAGGGTAGCAAGGTCTTCAATGCGATCGTAGAAAACGGATACATCAACCGCATCTCCCCAGTCTTGATACTGGTTAATACTTGACCTCAAGGTCGCCATTGGATTGGAAGCAACGCTTTGAACCTGTTGGGATTCGCTGACCAACACGGTGCGTGAATACCGCTTCAAGACAGACTGAAGATTATTTTTTGATACCTTTTCCCCAAAGGCGCGTGAGAGTAGCTGCCATAGTTTAGAGCCAGCATCTCTAATGTAACCAGGGTCATAACTGGAGCTTTCTGCAATCTCCTGATATGACCGTCCTTCCCAAGCTTGCCTAAATACAATTTCTTGAACTTTGTTTAAGCGTTCTTGTTCTAAAACTTTCTCAACAATTAAAAGCGCGTCTTCAACAGTCATTGGTTCCCAAAACCTTAAGCCTCCTGTGTTAGGAGGCAGTGATGTCATCAGAAAAGGTTATTTTTTTGTGACTGTAGTATTCTTCACCCTGTTCTTTGCCAATTACGCAAACCTACCAGTCACCCATATTGCGTTTGGGTATTATGACATTCTTCTGACATTGGCTCTGACATTTTTATAACTTTTTCCGACTCTCAATCCGAGTATCGGTGGATTAACTTGGGTTAGTGAAGTAGGTGAGCGCACCCTTTACAAAAACTTACAAGCTTGAACGAGTAATCCTCATTGGGAGTAATTTAAGGCTTTAATTACTCGCTCAATTGGTGATTTCTTCAAATAGCTGAACTTGAAGCAGAACCAAAAAGCTCTTAGTAAGGTAATGGCACTTAGTTTTTACGTTTTGAAGGAGTAGGATTTTAGTAACTTTCCGGAGACTGCTTTGAACCGTTGAAAAATAAAAATAGAGGCAGCTTGGCAGTTTAAGTACACCTAGCTGCAAGTGTACTAATAAGTAATTTTTGAGCTACTAATTCTATCTGGCAATGCAACAACCTCTTCCTGCAAAGTCTCCACGAGCAACTGAGAACAAGTGTTCAGGTTGCCTGTATATGGAACTAGAACTGAAAAAACTTTTATCGCAGCCATCACAAAAATGGCTCAACATAATCATTCCTTTTAAGCAGAAATCAACAGGAGCAGAGCAGGTTAACCTACACTTGACCATACGCTTCAATGAAGAGTGGACGGAGCCACTTGGTCGTCTTGGTGGTCGCATCAAGTTTGGTTTAAAAGGCGGAGAACTGAGACTAAAACTTCAAAATGGTAAAATTGCATCCCGTGAATTCGATAGCTCACTTCCGCCTTCTGTCCCAATAGATAGAACACTCGATGAACACCAGAAAACTACAGGCATGATGGAGTTTGTTGTTCCTCTAGCTGCTATAAAACAACTTTTGAAAGGAAGCACAAGTAGAGAGCAGACAGGAGGAACAATAGATAAGTTTCTGTTCGACTCATTTCAGATAACAACAAAGGATTCACCGGAAAAGCCTGCTTGGGTTTTTAAAGTAAAAACTGGTGAACCAGTTTTAATAGGTTCACTCACGGATGCGAAGCTGGGAACTATAGAGGTGGCAGCTAAGCCCTGCTATGTGGAAGCAACTTTTGAAGTCTCGAAGCGAGATGTGCAGCTAACTGACTCTGAGGGACTGTGGTTAAAAGACCTCATCCCAGAAAAAAGGGAAGCTTTAGACATAGCTCTTGTCAAGCTTCTACTAAAGCACAAAATAAAACCTTATCTAAGTCGGGTAGAGCTGCAATATGTCTAACGAAGAATTTCTCCAGGAAGCTGAAAAGTTGATCCAGAGAGTTGTAGAGGCAGAAACAAAAAACTTTATTGAGCTAGCGGAAATTGCTGGTATAAATCTTGCTGAAGATCTCACTGGTGCCAACCTGAGCGGATTTAATTTGAGCGACGCCGACCTAAGGGGTGCTAACTTGAGCGGTGCTAACTTGAGCGGTGCTAACTTGAGCGGTGCTAACTTGAGCGGTGCTAACTTGAGCGGTGCTAATCTAAGCGGTGCTAACCTGAGAAATGCCAACCTCAGCGATACCAACCTGAGTAGGGCTGATCTTAGTGAGACTGACCTGCAAAGAGTTCAAGCGCTAAGTACTAACTTTAACCAAGCAATACTTACGGGAGCCTGCCTGGAAGACTGGCAGACCAACAGTGGTACAAATTTTGAGAAGGTGATTTGTGACTATGTATATCTGCGGCAAGGTCAACAGGAACGGTGCCCTAGTAGTGGAAACTTTGCTCCAGAAGAATTTACCAAACGCTTTACAAAAGTTACATCAACTTTAGGAAAAGCTCCTGAAAAGGGTGCTAATAAATTTTACCGTATCCTTTCTCTGGACGGTGGTGGTATTCGGGGCCTAACCTCTGCCATCTTGTTAGAGAGCTTGGAAAAAAGGATACAAAAACATGAAAATAACCCCAATGCGCGACTCAGAGATTACTTCGATCTGATTGCAGGAACCTCCGCAGGCAGCATCATCGCTTGTGGTATCGCTAAGGGAATTAGTGCGACCGAAATCAAAAATTTGTTTATACAAGATGGGAAGGAGATATTCCCAGACAAATGGTGGAACAAAGGGTGGTTTCGGAGCGCGATTAGAAGTCTTTGGGGACGAATTACGACTGGATTTACTCAGCCGATGTATGGCGGCAAAGGATTAGAGGATGTTCTGAAGACGGTGTTTGGGGAAGAGCTTTTATTTGAAGACTTGCCTAAACCGACCCTAATTACAAGTTATGATGCCTATAATCGACAAGCTGTTGTACTCAAAAATACCGAACTCCTCCTCGGAAAAATACCTGTATGGGAGATTTGCCGTTCCTCATCGGCGGCACCCGTTGCCTTTCCTGCTCATGAAATGAAGAATGAGCATTTTCTCCAATTTACCAAGGCAATGGGTTTGGAAATACCTGCTAGTGGAAGCATTCCCTTAATTGATGGCGGTGTAATTGCTAACGATCCGGTACTGTGTGCGATCGCGGAACGTCTAAACTGGAACCTCACCCCTCCAGCTAATCAAGAAAAATGGATTCCTGAGCTATGCAACACCTGGGTTGATATCAAGGATATTGTAGTAGCCTCTTTCGGCAGTGGACAGCCAATTCAAAGGGGTATCGACATCAAACAGGCGAGAGGATGGGGTATTGAATGGGCGAGTCCATTAAGGGGCGTACCTCTTATCGATATCCTTTTCGATGGTTCTACTGAGACAAGTAATTACATCGCTAAGAACATCCTTTGGAAGAACAAGTATTTTCGCTTCCAACCTATCCTCAATGAAGAGAGTAGTATTTCTCCTTTTGAGGCTAATGAAGCTAAACTTACAGCCTTGCAAGAGACAGTAGAAAATTTTTGCGGTGAAGTTGATGAACAGCTCAATCAACTGGCAACAATTGTTACATCAGCAACAAGCAAGCAAACTGTAGTTGGAGAAGAAAATGCTACACCCATTTCAGTCCATTCCTGATAACACCTTGATGCAGGTTTTGCTACCATTGCTAGCGTTAACTTCACTTTTAACACTGGTGCTTTTGGCTATTCCCCTAAAACCCAGTATTGTGCAATTTGAATTTAATGCCCGTGAGGTCATCAAATCTTGGCATGAAGTCGATAAAAGGTGGGCAGCATTTAGTCTAGGGTTAGACTTTCTCTATCTAGTTGTTTATTCAACTACCATCAGTCTTGCCTGTGTCTTGGCAGCTAACGTAATACAAGCTTGCTCGTTATTGTTAGCAACTCTCGGAATTTGGCTAGCGTGGGGACAAGGGTTAACAGCATTACTAGATGCAATAGAAAATACTGCTCTTGTGAGAGTTTTGTTTAGTGATGAAATGAATTTCTCTCCCAAAATTGCTAAGTGGTGCGCCATTCTCAAATTTTGCCTAATTGCTTTAGGGCTGCTTTATGTAGGAATGGGTGGAGTTTTTTGGATTGCAGTAAATTTCTTTCAAGCTTGACAAATTAGCCACTTTTAGCTCCCCAAAACCCCCTTTTTTAGGGGGCTATACGTAATTAATACATTTCAATCTATTTCAGGAGATATAAAATGACACTAGCAGATAATGAAAAGCCTAATCCAGGGTTAAACCCAAACAGAGAACAAGGAATCTTAGGTCAATTATCAGTTGGCAACTGGTTACAGCAGCTATGGTTGAAAACTTATAAGCCAGGAGACAAGCCACAACCCACTCTTTTCGGACATGTCTTAATTACAAGTGGGGTTTTAACTTTAATTTTGGGTAGTTTTTTGTATTTAAATGGGTTTGCAAATACAAAAGTAAAAGACTGGATGGTAACAACAGAACTACAAACCTTGCCTAATCAAAGTTTATCAGCCACAGCTGCTGAAAAAGCTAGACTTGAGCAGCAATTGAAAGAAATTGATTCACGAATTAAAAGACATGCTGATGTAATGACATTTTTTTACAAGCAATACTACATTTCAATTTCAATGGCATCAGCTTTAGGTTTAGTGGCAGGAATTTGTGTGTTTTTTATTAGTAAAGTGGGATGGAAGGATGCCAATAATGGTTTAATTAATATGTTTATAGTTACCTCCAGCGCCGCTTTGTTTTATGGGCAACTGCCAGCTATTTTCAAACAAGATACCAATTTAGCTGCTAATCGAAATTTATACATCGAATATATTACATTAAAAAATGAGGTACTCAGCTACTCTGCTACGCGTGGAGTTATGGGTATAAATCCGGAAAATGCTAATTCCTTTACTCCCGTAGAGCCTAGCATATTTATTAGTTATGTTGACCAAAAAATGGCAAAACTGAATCAAATCCCCATTGATTTTGATATTACACGAGTAACTGAAGTTCCTGATTTTAGACAGATAAATCCTGAATCAGGAAGCCGTAGAACTCTTCCAGCTTCACCTAAACCGTAGAACCCTTGCATTTTATAGCGATGATCGCACCCGTCGCACTGACTTTGCTAGCGGTGAACATTGATGAGTAAGTCAACCTAATTATCGGTTCGATGCCAGTTTATCTGCCCAGCGAGTAGTTTCTGGCAACCGATATTTGGTCAGGCAGCGTAGTACATAATCAATCGCCGTGGGTAAGCTGATTCGATAACCAGGGGAGACATAAAGAGGCTTCACACCAGTACGCGATCGCAAAACCACCCCAACGGTTTTTCCTCGATACTGCAACGGTTGCCAACTTCCCTTTTCTAAGGGCAACTCATCATGTTTCCCCACCAGCAAAGATTTAGCAACCCCAATTGTTGGCATATCTACGAGTACCCCCAGATGGCAGGCAAGGCCAAAGCCACGAGGATGAGCAATACCCTGACCATCACACAATATCAAATCTGGCATCGTGTTGACCTTCTCTAGTGCATCGATGACAACCGGAACTTCCCGGAAGGAGAGGAATCCGGGGATGTAGGGGAAGGTTGTGGGGCGTCGTGCGATCGTGTGTTCCACCAGTTGCAAGTCGGGAAAACTTAATACAGCTACTGCTGCCCTTGATATGGCATAGTCGTCCTCAAAACCGACATCCACACCTGCTACATACTGCACCTCTCCCAACTGATCTTCGAGAATCACTTCGGATTGCAGTTGTTTTTGGATAGCGATCGCTTCCTCAACTGTAGTCGGCCACTGGTGATGTCGATGGATCTTCATACTAAAAGATGGTTTAAAACCGCAGATGGACGCAGATAAACGCAGATGGTTTCTTTGATAATAGGTGAGTTAGGTATCGCCGTAACCCACCCTATTTACTGAAGACACATCTCAATGAGTTCCTCAATACCGCTAACAGGCAAGATAGGAACTCCCAGATGACGGGTTAGTTCTTCAACAGTCATATCATCTAAAAATCGGGTATCGCCTTCCTTCAGCATCAAAGAAGGTAACAAAATTGCCTCTCCTAAATCTTGTCCCTTCAATCTTGCTAGCAAGTCTTGCCCCGTCAGCAAACCCGTGACGGTGATTTCTTGTCCCCAGTACTCGCTTTGTAGTGCGATCAGTCTTACTTCCAATCCTTCCACTGCATTTAACTGCTGTACGAGGGGTTCAAATGCTTTTTCTACTGCATTGCCAACTACCCAAGTGAATTTTCGTGCTGGTTTTAAACGTTGTGGCAGTTTCTTGGCGGCAACATCCTGAAACTGTTTAAGGAATTGGCGAATTGAACCGACACCATTACCAATTTGAGGGTAGTCTTCGTAATGGGATTCCAGCGGTAAGTCTTGTCGGGCAATGAGAAACCACTCATCAGCTAACCAAGCGAAAGTCGTCCCCATCTGATGACGAAATTTTTCCTGTAGTGCCTGAACTTGGCTAATGACTTCCTCCGCTTTCTCCTGAGTTACCGGAACCAATTCATCTTCTGTAGGTCGAAAGCGTGTTAATCCTACAGGGACTACTGCCGCAGAAGCTACCGCAGGCACTTCTCCTTGGTAGAATTTTGCCAAATCGAGTAGAGTGCGTTCTAAGTGGATGCGATCGTTAATTCCGGGACACACTACAACCTGAGCATGAATTTGCAACCGGCGTTCCTGAAACCACTGCAACTGTTCTAAAATCTGCCCTGCACGCTGGTTTTTGAGCAACCGGATGCGAACATCTGGTTCAGTGGCATGGACGGAAACATAGAGGGGGGATAGCCGCATTTGTTCTATCCTGTCCCACTCTTTTTGGGTGAGATTGGTTAGAGTGAGATACGAACCGTAGAGAAAGCTGAGGCGGTAGTCGTCGTCTTTGAGGTACAAGCTTCGTCGCTTACCGGGTGGCTGTTGATCGATAAAGCAAAAGGGACAACGGTTATTGCACTGAATTAATCCATCAAACAGTGCTGTCTCGAATTCCAGCCCTAAATCGTCGTCGTAGTCTTTCTCAATTTCGAGCAAGTGAGTTTTACCGGCTGCATCTAGGACTTCTAGTTCTAGGACTTCATCAGCACATAAAAATTGATAGTCAATCAGGTCACGGGGGCGTGTACCGTTGATGGATACGATCGCATCCCCTGGTTCAAAGCCAATTTCTGCGGCGATTGAATCGGGGAGTACTTGGGTGATTAAAGCAGGACGAATAGAAGTTTCACTCATCGTTAGTTATTATCGTTATCTCTCTATCTTGGTAGATAAATAACAGAATGTGAGGGCAAGGTGCGATCGCGCTTTACGGGGATTCAATCTGCGATCGCTTAATGCTCAATTCCACTGTATGGCTCTTTGGGGATAGCTTCCAGACATTTCAACCAGATTCTCTCCAGAAAGGGGAGGACGGAAGCCTCATATTGTTTGTTGTGCTGTGTGTGGTCAAAGGTAATGGCATTCCACAAGTGTTGTAGCTGTTCTAAAGTGGAGCATTTTTGCAATTGACAGGCAACGGCGTTTTTCCACTGTTCCAATTGGCGATAACTAATAAATTGTTCTCCTTTATCGAGGCGATGGACGAACAGGACATAAAGCCAGCGTTCGACTTTGATAATGAGTGATTCGGGAATGCGGAGGAATTTGGCGATTTGGCGCTTGGTGATGCGGAATTTTTGAGCGGGTTGGATGCAGCGAAATAGGATTGTCATGGGATTTCTATGTTGAGGCGCTATTCGATCCCCCCCAACCCCCCTTAAAAAAGGGGGAGCAAGAGTGGTAGGTAGGTTGTCGGATTTGGTGTGGCTTTGAAAGACCCTATCAATCTCCCCGCAACGAGGGAAGATAAGAAGAAACGTTTGTGCGTAGGAAAGCAAGACAAGTTTAATCTTGCTCCCTCCCCGATGCGGGGAGGGCTGGGGAGGGGTTCTTCGCGGATTATCGGCCTGATGTTCTGTAGCGAGAGTCAGCTTGTTGCGGTGGTAGCGATTCGGGACTGAACATAACCACGAATTTCGCGTTGGGAATCAGGCGGCGAATAATCTCTAGATGACCATCTGCATCGGAACGAGTGCGGAACTGTCCAACAGTTATCCGTTGCATATTGGGAAGCAGGCGAACCAATACCCAAGGATTAAGGCGTTCTTTGTAAGGCATAATTAACTTGTCTCCATGTGCAATTGGAGTCAGAGCCAGTGCTGAGTGGTTGGTCGCCGGGATGCACTGGCTTTCTGACCTTGTGAAATCATGCCTTTATAGTAGGCGTAGCTCTTAATCAAGTCAACTTGGTTAATAAATCTTGGGGATTAGATAGGAATGACTAGTTTGGGGGAAAAGCTCAAACAACGACGTGAATCGCTGAATGTGACACAGCGGCAAATTGCTCTTGCATTGGATGTGACAGTAACCACTGTGCAAAACTGGGAAGCTGATAGACATATCCCTAAGCTCTACCCAAAACAGATGAAAGCATTATGTGACCTTCTCAAGTTCACAGTAGAAGATCTAGCCGACTGGCAGGATGGATAATGACGCTAGGGCAAAAATTACGGGAACGACGTGAAAGTCTAGGTTTAACTCGCTTGCAAGTTGCAAGAGCCTGTGGCGTTGTAGAGTCTACAGTGATCAACTGGGAAACGGATAGGCATACTCCCAAACTCTACCCAGTTCAGATGAAAGCGCTGTGTGACCTTCTAAATTTCACATTAGATGAGTTGGCACAAGGACAAGAACAGGCAAACTAAACCTCGAATCAGGGAGAGTAGTGATGGCAGATTTAGTGAACATTTGGTCTGAAGACGTGATTGCCTGATTCGGAGCAGAAGATACTAATGGCTAGTTTGGGGGAAAAGCTCAAACAACGACGCGAAGCGCTGAATCTAACACAGCGGTAAATTGCTCTTGCATTGGATGTGACAGTAACCACTGTGCAAAACTGGGAAGCTGGCAGACATATCCCTAAGCTATACCCAAAACAGATGAAAGCGTTATGCGACCTTCTGAAGTTTACACTAGAAGATCTAGCCGACTGGGAGGATGGATAACAGGCAAAATCTAGATGAAGGCAAGAAGTTCTCGCCTATCGAAGTTGCATAGGGAAATGAGCGCACGGAGAGATAATGATACGATACTTCAAAGATATAACAGCCGAAAATCCAATAAAAGAAGTTTGGAAACTACTCCGGTTCTTTCGGGATGTCAAATTTGCTTCAGACCAACATCGTCGTATCCTCAATATTTCTGAGGAAACATACAAACAACATAAGAAATATATTGAAAAGCAGGCTAGACAGGTAGGATATTGTATTCGACAAGCTGAGGAGTATTTCCAAGCATCTTCACAAGTAGGTCTGGCAACACGTCCAAATCTTCTCTATTACGGTGCTGTAAGTCTATCACAAGCGTTGATCTTACTTAGGCAAAATGGAGAGTACTCTTTAGATGCCCGTCGTAACAATGAAAAGCATAATCATCATGGATTAGAACTAAAAGGTCTAGTAAAGAACTTTAAAGGTGATGATGGAACAGAAGCCTTTTTTAATTCATTACAGTGCAACTGTTTTACAAAAAATGGACATGGTGATAAAACGCCTTGGGGGCATTTTCCTCTCTTTTACAAAAGTCTATTACCTGGTGCAATTGCAATACATAAAAACATTATTGATGTAGGATATCAGGGAAGATTACAAACCTTTGATATATTAGATTGTGCAGATAAACTTTCATTAGATGCTCTTGTTGAGAAAAATCTAAATTCATTAGAAATATTAAAAACTTTGCCGGATATGTATTTTCTGTTGTTACAACTTGGAATTAAACCAGAATTATGCCAGGGTAGTGCAGAGAGTAATTTAATCCGAGAGTATAAAACTGATGCACAAGGAGAAAAACACCTTGACAAATTCATCGTAGAATATAATTTCATATTAGATGGCATTTCGCCCGAACAAAAAGCTCATTTTCTAAAGTTCTATCAAGAAAATAATCCTGGGATTAATATTATTAGAGATTTTGGGACAAATATTTTCCTAAGCTCAAAAAATGAATTTATTTTAAACAATAATTTGACTCCAATTCATTATGAAGAGTACTATCCAGACAGTGTTGATGATATCAATGATAGAAAGTTTTATATCGTTAAACCAGAAACTTATATTCCTGAACTAGCAGCCTATTTAATCCTCCTTTTCTGCTTAGGAATGCTTTGTAGGTATTATCCAGATATATGGATGAAAGTAATAGATGAAAATGTACAAATTGCAGAGCTTACTGATTCTCTATTAAATATAGTCTACAGAAAATTTCCTAACTTGATATTGGATCAAATGACTGAAACAAAGCATTATGTGCATTCCTAATGGTCAACATTAGCCAAGTTGCAGCAACATCATCTAGATACTGAAAGGAAAGTGAGGTATGGGGCGAAGAGTTATTTTTAGCTAGACTGTCCTCCAAACCGTTCTAAGAGTTCCTCACGAGAAAGAGTCAGCAACAAGCGAGTCAACTCCTCTGTAGGCAACTGCAATAAAGGCGCGATCGCTCCAGACAAACTCTCATCAACTGAGCCAAATCGCAATCTCAGAACGTTCTCAACTATTTGCCGCCGTTCTTCTACCCTGCCTTCCTGTAAGAGAGTTTCTCGCCAAGCACCATACCCAAACCGAGCTAACAACTCCTCACGGGAAAGGTTAAGCAACAGGCGAGTCAACTCCTCTGGCGGTAAGTGCAACATAGATGCGATCGCTTCTGACAATTCCTCATCAAGTGAGCCAAAGCGAGCTTTCAGAATGTTTTCTATCATCTGCCGACGTTCTTCTACCCTGCCTTCTTGCCTACCTTCTTGTCTGCCCTGTTGTAAGGTTTCTTCCCGCCATTTCAAATAAGCTGGTGATAAGTTCATAAGCAACTCCCTATCTTCCTCACTTAAATTTTCACTCACTGCCACATTGACCCTCCAGTTCCCTAAAAGCTCCAGAATGTTACTTCGTAACGGATGTCCCTCTGGAAGTGCTACCAACTCATTAACAGCCTGTTCCTGAGTTTTACTGCGTCCGAGAACCCTCAGCCAGAGAGTATCTTCAGTTATAGGTAACTGGTTAATCGCTACCAGCGCTGTCTTCTGAAGTTCCGGCAGAAAATAAACGCCGTCCCCCCAGTTACCTGACTCATCCAGTTTCGCGCTAAATCCATTGAGCAACCTTGCCGAACAAGAAGGTGACAAAATCCACAAACGCGGCAAGTTATCTTCCGACAAAGAATTTTGCTCCCGTCGAGCCTTGCGTAAGAGTTCACCATGTAGGGAATACAATTTCAACAGGCAGTTTCGCACCTCCACAGGAGTAGGAGCATTCCGAAAAGGCTCCAACACACAAGCTGTTGATGCCATTTGACCCAATAATCCCAAGTTTTGAGGTTCTGTAGATGGCGACGGTGATGGCACGAACCAAACATCCACCTGGCGAACTTCACTGACTACATCGCGGCTGGTTTCTACCTGTCCCAGAGAGGTTAACAATTCAGCGAGATACTGTTTTGCAAATTGGTCATGAGGTTGTCGCGTCATGCAATTTTAGATGTTAGATTTTGGATTGGATTTTCTTGTTCTAGCGTCTGCATCGTCAAGAACATAAAAGCCTCTGGGGTGCTATGAATCTTGGAATAAGTTTTACTTTATCTTTTAACCACAAATATCAAGACGTTTCTCTCCGCCACCAAGCGAGTACTAATCGAATTTCATCGTAACTGTATTCTTCTCCTAGATGCTCGCGAAGGCTTCTCAAAGAATTAGTTCCAAGGGTTTGAATCGCTTTTACAATCGATTTTTGTCGTTCTGAAGACACCAACAGATTTAAATCAATGGGTTGATTCTTTTCAATTAGCTCACTCAAATGATTAATAACAGTACTATGAACAATACCGCGTTGTTTAGCGATTTCTTCAACGCTTAATCCTTGCTGATAATATCGCAGTGTTGTCATTTGAGTATCTGAAGGAAGAGAAACGGGGAGTTTTTGTTCCTGACAAAAAGCCCGAATTTCTGAAACAAACTTATCCCCATATTGTTTGACTTTATTCGTCACGACGCCAGAAATCTTCGCAAACGCTTCAAGGGTTTGGGGTTGCTGCTGCGCCATCAACTTCAGACTGGAATCAGGAAAAATCACATACGGGGGAACCGATTGAGCATCCGCTAACTGTTTCCGCAACTTTCGCAGGCGTTCAAACAAAATTTCTATTTCAGCGCTTCTAGGATTAATATCGGCTAACGCTTTAGCGACGGGTTCCTGGGTGACGGCAATTTGAACTGAACGTTGCTTTCGCAATACTTCCCAACTCAATTTATTCAGCTTCAGAATACGGTAACCGTCAGTCGTTTCGTCTACTAAACCCTGATGTAAAAGCGATCGCGCCAGCATCTTCCATTGATCTACACTTTTATCCTTCCCAATCCCGTAGGTAGACAGCAGGTGATGCCCGTACTGCTCAATCTTCTGCTTTCTAGAACCCCGCAGTACGTCTATAATGTGCGTCATCCCAAAGCGTTCCCGGCACCGCGCCACACAGGAAAGAAACTTTTGCGCCTCAATTGTCCAATCTTCTACAGGTTTAGGATTGCGGCAGTTATCACAATTGCTACAATCTCCCTTAAACCGTTCGCCAAAGTAACGTAGTTGGATGGTGCGGCGACAGTCTGTGCCTTCTGCATAGTCAATCATCTGCCGCAACTGCTGATGGGCAACTCGCTGTTCCTTGGGATCGGGTTTTTGATCGATGAGATAGTCGATGGTGCGGATATCAGCAGTACTGAAGAATAGAGTACAGTGTGCAGGTTCGCCATCCCGTCCCGCCCGTCCCGATTCCTGATAATATCTTTCCAGGTTGTGGGGTATGTCGTAGTGGATGACAAAGCGCACATCTGGCTTGTTGATACCCATCCCAAAAGCGATCGTTGCCACCATTACCTGCACGTCATCGCGGATGAAGCGGGTTTGATTGGTTGACCTCGCTTCGTCACTCATCCCTGCATGGTAGGGTAAAACAGAAATGCCATCTTTCTGTAAGCGAAAGGCAATTTCATCTACCTTGCGGCGACTCAAACAGTAGATGATACCGGAACCTTTATGGGATTGAATTTTTTTTAATAGCTGGTTGTAGCTTTGGCGTTCTTTGGGCTGAACTTCATAGTAAAGGTTGGGACGGTTGAAGCTGGAAATGTGAATTCCCGGTTGCCGCAGTGCTAATTGTTCGACGATGTCTTTTTGGACGCGATTGGTTGCAGTAGCAGTGAGGGCGAGAATGGGAATATCGGGATAACGTTGCCGCAGTTGCTTCATCTGCCGATATTCTGGGCGAAAGTCATGCCCCCACTCTGAAACGCAGTGGGCTTCATCAATGGCAAAGGCGGAAATGCCAATTTGCGATCGCACTTGATCGAGCAAAGGTAGAAATTTCTCCCCTAACAAGCGTTCGGGTGCGACGTAGAGTAGCTTAATTTTGCCGTTGAGGATGGCGACTTCGCGCGATCGCACATCTTGCCAATTCAAACTACTATTGAGAAACGTTGCCCCAATGCCATTATCCACGAGGGCATCCACTTGGTCTTGCATCAGCGCAATGAGTGGTGATACCACTACGGTTAAACCGGGTTTGAGCAGTGCTGGCAGTTGGAAACATAGGGATTTACCGCCCCCAGTGGGCATGATAATGAGTAAATCCCGATTTTGCAGTGCTTCTTCAATAATCTGTCGCTGCCCTGGACGAAAGGCGTCGTAACCAAAGAAATGTTTTAGTGCTTCCTCCAGAGAGTGAAACTGGGGCATGGTAAATGAGATGAACCTTTATTGATTATTTAAACTCAAATCGGCTTTCTACTCCCCATTATTGTTGCTGGCACACCTTTAGTCTTTCCCCTGCTTCGGGACGGGTACTTAGGTAGTCTTTCAGCCAGTCGCAACCGCGCATGAGTAGCTCATCTAAACCACCAACTTGCCAGACGCGGATGATGCCGTCATCAGATACAGCAACAATTTGTTTCCCATCGTTACTAAAAGAGGCACTTTTAATCCCGTTGTTGTGACTTTCAGGCATTTTGAATTCCCCTATCTGCCTGCCAGACAAGTCCCACAGGCGTGCTGTTCCGTCTAGAGATCGGGTGAAAATGCGCTGTCCATCCGGGCTAAACTTACTATCATCCCATACCTTACCCTGATGTCCTTTAAGTTCCGCTAACACCCTACCTGATAAATTCATCACATAGGCGGTGTCGCGAAGTACTGTCAGGAACCGCTGTCCATCTGGGCTAAACATAGAGTCTGTGAAATGAGCCTGTACTTTAAATTCGGTTAGCAACTTACCTTCTAAGTCCCATAGCCGCATGATATTACTTGAAGCCATGCGGACGCGCTGTCCATCCGGGCTAAAACTGACAGCATTTGGTAGGATTATCCCTGCGTGTGGCAGCACCCTCCAGCCATCAATTCCTTGAAGTTTGGCTAAAACTTTTCCCGACAAGTCCCAAACGTGAATAGTCCCGTCAGCAGAGGCGGTGACAATGCGTTTCCCATCCGGGCTAAAATTAGCACTGATGACAGCGCCTTGATGTCCTTTCAGTTCTGTCAACAGCTTGCCCGACAAATCCCACACTTGTGCTGTTGGACTATCTCTCGAAGATGTGAGGATGCGTTTTCCATCAGGACTGAAACACTGCACAAAACCTTTGAATTTAGCAACTTGCTTACCTGACAAGTCCCAAACATTGGTGATGTCCTCTTTGAATGCGTAAGTGATGAGGTGTTGCCCATTCGGACTAAAACTAACATGAGAGACTTTGTTCTGATGCCCTTTAAGTTCCGCTAGTGGCTTACCTGATACGTCTCGCAGATGAACGGTTGAGCTAACATAGGTTTGGTTATCAGCGACGGTGACAATGTGCTGACCATCAGGACTAATACTGGCAAACCCGCCTATTCTCCGTTGATCTTCTTTAATTTCTCCAAAATCTCTCTGAGATAAGTCCCACACACTAACACCGATCCAACCAACGGAGGTGGTGAGAAGGCGCTGTCCATCTGGGCTAAAACTGGCACTGGTAACACGGTCTCCTGCCTGAGACCGCTTGAGGTTGGCAAGCAGTCTACCAGAAGTATCCCATAATTTGACGATGCCGTCCGAATGAGTGACGATACGCTCACCATTGGATCTAAAACTGGCCCTTTTGATACCGTCCTCATGCCCTTTGAGAGCAAACAGCCACTTGCCAGAACTGTCCCGAACAGTGGCGGTTTCGTCATACTCTGAAAAAGTGACGATGCGCTGCCCATCCGGGCTAAAACTGGCATTTCCGCCTCGGACTTGTGTTAGTCGCTTGCCAGTTAAGTCCCACACATCAGTAGGTTCGCGATAACCCCTGGAGATGAGAATACGTTGTGTTTCCGGACTAAAACGGATACCTTTGCCTTTGACTGTTGCTAGCAGCTTGCCAGATAAATCCCATACACGGGCAGCCTCATAAGATATAGTGACGATGCGCTGTCCATCCGCGCTAAAACTGGCACTGTTAACCCTGTCCTGATGCCCTTTGAGTTCAGCAAGCAATCTGCCTTTGGTATCCCAAACTTTGGCTGTCTTATCGTTAGAACTAGTGACAATACGCTGTCCATCCGGGCTAAAACTGGCGCTGTTAACAGTATCCTGATGCCCTTTGAGTTCAGCAAGCAGTCTGCCTTTGATATTCCAAACTTTAGCTGTTTTGTCGTTAGAAGTCGTGACAATACGCTGTCCATCCGGGCTAAAATTGGCGCTGTTAACAGTATCCTGATGCCCTTTGAGTTCAGCAAGCAGTCTGCCTTTGACATTCCAAACTTTGGCTGTCTTGTAAGATGTAGTGACGATGCGCTGTCCATCTGGGCTAAAACTGGCATTGCCTTCCCATTCAAGCCGAGTACGCTCGTGGATATTGTCAAGAATCGTTTGTAAAGCCAGGATAGGGCTGGAAGCCGGATATTTTTCCAATTGTCTTCCATCTTTGACCAATTCTTTTAATTTTTGTCCCGCCTCCATCGCCGTCAGTAACGCTTCTAGTTCTTGGAACTCAAACTGTTGCAAAACTGTAAATCCTTGTCGTTCCAGCTTTGTCGCTTCCTGGGCCTCCTGTGCTTGTTTAATCGCTTGTTCCAGCTTTGTCGCTTCCTGGGCTTCTTGTGCTGGTTTAATCGCTTGTTCCAGCTTTGTCGCTTCCCGTGTTTTCTGTGCTGGTTTAATCGCATTACTTGCAAACATCCCAGCGATGATTGCCCCAACGATAGACAATACCAATACGGTTGACCGCCTATCCATGCTAATACCTCATCAAAAGTGTCATCCAAATCCAGGCTGCTCGTGATGGTATAAATTACACCCGCATACCACTGCTCTGGGGTAATGTTGGGGCTACCAATTGCTGTAATATCGATAGCGGCACAAGCCATAGCGTCTGCCACAAGCCGTTGCATGGCGCGTACACGCAAACTGGACTTGCCCATCTAGCGGCACTGTCCATCGCTTCACCGTTATTGCTTCACCACAGCAAAACTTTTCGGGTGCTTCGCTTCATAATAGTACTTAGAGCGTTTATTAACTAATGTAACAATGCCAAAAGCAATCTGGAATGGAGCGGTTCTTGCCGAGAGCGACAAGTGCGAGGTTGTAGAAGGCAACCAATACTTTCCTCCCGACGCCATCAATAAAGAGTATTTCAAAGAAAGCAGTACCCACACCAGCTGCCCTTGGAAGGGTGTTGCTAGCTACTACAGCATTGAGGTAGATGGACAGGTGAACAAGGATGCGGCATGGTACTATCCGCAAACGAAAGAGGGGGCTAAGAATATTGAAGGATATGTCGCTTTCTGGCGAGGTGTGAAAGTCGAAGGATAAGAAGTAAGAAGTAGGGGCACGGCACGCCGTGCCCTAAACTTATCTCACGAGGGTTTTAATCGCGTCGATCAGTTCCTCTCGGCAATCTTTCTCTGCTTGCGCTTCAGTTCTAGCGATCGCTGCTGCAATGGAACGATTCGCATTTAATTCCTCAGTCAGCAAGTTGTTGAGAATGTCTAACTGAGCGTCAAGAATCTTTGGACGCTGTTCGTACCAGGATGCAAGCACTTCTGATATCTTCTCTTCATCATCAGGCAGGTTGGCAACAAGTTTATCTAGACTCGCTCTATCTCTCTCGGAAAATAGCGATCGCTGAGTTTTCAACAACTCAATGAATGCCTCGATATTTTGTTCATGAAACGACATTTCTCAATTCCTCCAATGGGTTTGATTTTGCTTGCTCGTTTTGCTGTTTAGAGAGCAGATTGAACTGGGGAATAAATTGAATATTATCAAGATATTCCTCAATTAACAGAACTATGAATTAATATCTAAACTCAACGATGAGCAGGAAATAGGTGATAGTTTATTTAGGCTCTCTTTGAGTAAAAATTACAGTTTTTGTAATTTTAAGGAAATTTAAATCACAAAATTAATTAAAAATCAATCTCTATTTTATAAGATTTTAAGTAAAATCAATCACGCTTTATCGATAAAAAATATTGCCAAAGTGCGACCCTCATTTAATTTCCTTCAGGGCCCAAGAAGACTTATGATTTTCTTGGATAGAGGCATTATGGCAAAGAAAGCAGCCACCACTTCTCCAGAAAATCCCTACTTCTCTACCCCCTACTCTCTATTTTTCTGTCGAGATAGCTATGCATCCGCGCTAGCGCTGTGGAGAGGCAGAGAAGTTATTATATACACCCCAATATAGCCAATGGACAGATTACTTCTAGTACTAATAGGATTGATAATTGGTGCCATACTCACTTGGTTAGTTATAAACAAGCGTACAAACGCACGATATCGGTCGAGCCAAGAGCGTACACAACAGGCTCTACTACAGCTCCAAACCCGTTTAGATGAGTTGGAGAAGCGATCGCGCCAAGAGCAAGATCAGCCTTCCCTTACATCGGAACTCTCACAGCTACAATCCCAATTCGATGCTGCTCATCAGGAGCGAGAACAGCTACAATCTCAACTCGCTCAACTCCACAGCCAATTCGATGCGGCTAATCAGGAGCGAGAACAACTACAATCTCAACTCGCTCAACTACACAGTCAATTCGAGTCCACTACTCAGGAGCGTTCTACGCTA
>JBFLZA010000036.1:0-24733 GCA_040756535.1 Cyanobacteriota bacterium | reverse complement strand
CGAGCAACTCAAAGGGGAGAGTTCTGATCTCGAAGTAGATGATCCCGAAGCAGAGTCGGCAATTGACCAAGAAGTGGCACGACTGCTAACAGTTGAGGAATTGAGGGCGAAACTCAAAGAGTTAATGATAGAACGCGATCGCCTCTTGGAGGCGCTCAAGACCGAACAAGCTAACCATACTCAAACTCGCAAAAGCTTAACAGCTGTTATTGGCGACACCATCGATCAGCTCAATAAGGAACGGACCCATCAACAGTCTAATTTAGAGTCCGCAAAAATTAAAAGCTAAGCGATAGGGGCACGACATGTCGTGCCCCTACAAAAATCTACCCATCAATATTGACTACTCTTTACAGTCCCATCGCCTCAGCAACTGATGCTGTTGTTGGCTCAATTCCAGGCTTGAACTGATTATTACTGTGTTTGATAGCTGTATCTGGGTCTTTCAAACCATTACCTGTAAGCACGCACACCACTGTCGCACCTGCGGGGACTTGGTCTTTTACTTTTAGCAACCCCGCGACCGATGCTGCACTAGCCGGTTCGCAGAAAATCCCTTCTTGGGAGGCTAGTAACCGATAGGCTTCTAAAATTTCGTCATCTGTGACGCTATTAAATTGTCCCTGACTAGCTTGTTGTGCGGCGATCGCTTTTTCCCAACTCGCTGGGTTGCCAATCCGAATTGCCGTTGCCACTGTTTCAGGATGCGTAAATACTTTACCCGCTACTAGGGGAGACGCCCCAGCCGCTTGAAATCCCATCATGCGGGGCAATCGTTTACATTTCCCGTTCTGATGGTATTGACAAAAGCCCATCCAGTATGCTGTGATATTCCCCGCATTACCGACTGGGATACATAGCCAATCTGGAGCATCGCCCAAGGCATCCACGACCTCAAAGGCACCAGTCTTTTGACCTTCTAAACGATAGGGGTTAACAGAGTTGACCAAGGTAACGGGATAGTTCGATGCCATCTCCCGCACAATGTCCAACGCTTGGTCAAAGTTCCCCTTAATCGCTAGTACCTCAGCTCCATAAAGCAGTGCCTGCGCCAACTTTCCTAGTGCCACATATCCATCAGGAATGAGGACAAAGGGTCGCATTCCGCCGCGACGGGCGTAGGCCGCGGCTGACGCTGAGGTGTTGCCTGTACTCGCGCAAATCACCGCTTTAGCGCCTGCTTCCTTTGCCTTAGAAATCGCCATCGTCATTCCCCGGTCTTTAAAGCTACCGGTGGGATTGAGACCGTCAAATTTTACCCATACCCGCACTCCTTTACCAATCGTTTGTGCGATCGCCGGAACCGGAATCAGAGGGGTGTTGCCCTCCAGCAGTGTAACCACTGGAGTCGAGTCAGTGACTGGTAAGTAGGGACGGTATGCCTCAATTAGACCCGGCCAGTTAGAACGGCTAGAAGTCGCGTTCTCAAAAGCAGAGGAATCGGCAGCAGACAAAGTTGAAGCCACAATCTGGTTGTTTGTTTTTCGTTACTAGTTGTTAGTGATGCGTTGTCATCCGTTGAAGGTTAACGGATTAAAAGTTAGCAGGTTGGTCAGTTGTTGCGCCATGAGGCGTAACCCCAGGAAAGTGAGTTGAAAGTTTTAACTAGGCTAACCTTCCAACTCTCAACTTTCCAACCTTCTCGCCGTTCAACCTTCAACGTTGATAACCCTTAGTTTACCGCGAACGGTTAGGTGTTACTGATGGCTGGGGCTTGCTGCTATGATTGCGCTTGATGATTTTTGGACGTTCCACCATCGACGCATCATCATCATAATCAGACGTTAGCCAATTGGGTTGGGTTTGGTCGTAGACCATTTGCAGTGCGGCTGCTGCAATCGCATGGGGATCGTATTCCTCACTCAAATCTCGCACAATGGGCAGGAAGGACGCCATCCGCTCACCTGCTAGCGCTTCGCGCAACTGGTTTTGCAGTTTATCAATGCGCTGTGCTTCAATTTGCGACCGGGTTGGGATGCGGGTGATTGATAGGGTTTGCCGTACTTTGCGCTCAATCAGGTTCAGCTTGCGCCGCTCAAATGGTTGAATCAGCGAAATGGCTATTCCTGTTTTGCCAGCACGACCGGTACGACCAATGCGGTGAATGTAGCTTTCTACTTGATCCGGCAAGTCGTAGTTAATGACGTGGGTGAGGTGATCAACATCCAAGCCTCGCGCCGCAATGTCAGTGGCGACAACCCAACGCACCTGACCGCCACGGAATCGAGACAACAAGCGTTCGCGTTGAGACTGGCTAAGATCGCCGTGGTACTCATCTACACTGTGACCTGCTGCTTGTAATTGGCTGGTCAGTTCAGCCGCTGCCTTGCGCGTCCGCACAAAGATTAACGCTGCTTCTGGGTCTTCCAGTTCCAGAATGGGCTGAAGGGATTTTGCCTTTGTCCAGCCACGCGGCACCATGTAAACCCGCTGCTCAATCCGTGTTGGGGTAGCTTTGGGTTGGTCCACGGTCACTGTAACGGGTGATTTCAGGAATTTGTTCACTAACTCCCGAATGGGTCGTGGCATTGTTGCCGAGAAACAAGCGTTTTGACGCTCTTTGGGGGCTTGTTTGAGAATTTTCTCAACATCATCGATAAAGCCCATGCTCAACATTTCATCGGCTTCATCCAGTACCACCCAGGCAACTTGATCCAGTTTCAAATTACCTCGGTCAAGTAAGTCGATCACCCGTCCAGGTGTTCCTACCACAATCTGAGAGCCTCGTTGCAGGCTTTTAATTTGTCGGTCTATGGACTGACCTCCATAAACAGTCAAGATAGATAAGCGACGGGTATTAGAGAAGTCACGAATCGCGTTCGCTACTTGAGACGCCAACTCTCGCGTTGGGGTCAGAATTAAGGCTTGTACAGCTCGGTTTTCAACATCAATCCGCTCCAAAATCGGCAGGGAAAACGCCGCTGTTTTGCCAGTACCGGTTTGGGATTGACCGACCACGTCCCGTCCATTGAGGAGTTCGGGAATGGCTTGAGATTGAATGGCTGTGGGGGCCGTGAAACCGAGTTTTTCGAGTTGATGGGCACGATCTGCGGACAGGCCCAGGCTTTGAAAAGAAAGGGTCATAGGTTTGTTTTCTTTGTTAGTGTTTAGCTTTTTAGGGGTCAAAGATTCAGTTGCTCAAGAGTGAAAGGTTGGACGGTTGGAAGTCATAAGGTTGGAAAGTTGTAAGCCCTAAGCTGCAACTTCCAACCTGTTGCTAATCAGCAACCTGCTCTCCCTACAACCTGCAACTCTTAGAAGACAACTGACAATGGACTAGAGACTACTCCAACCATACAGGTCGTAGATATCTGCATCAGTAATTTCCACGCTCACGATTGTCCCTAAAGGAGCCTCACCTTTGACGTAAACTAATCCATCTACCTCAGGAGCAAACCGGGCAGAGCGACCGACCAATTCACCCGTTTCGGGGTGTTCTTGCTCGATCAGTACATCTACCACCCTGCCTATACAGGCTTGATTCTTTTTCAAGGAGATGGGTTGCTGAGCTTCCATCAGGGCATCCCGACGGACATCCATCACATCCTGGGGTAACTGGTTCGGCAAGTTATATGCCGGAGTTCCCTCCTCGGGAGAAAAGGTAAAGACGCCTACATGGTCAAATTCATGGCGCTGGACAAACTGGAGCAAGTGTTCAAAGTGTTCCTCCGTTTCGCCAGGAAACCCGACGATAAAGGTCGTTCGCATGACAGCATCAGGTAATGCTGTTTTGATGCGCTCGATGATGTTGTCATTCACTTGCCCCTGCCAGGGTCGGTTCATGGCGCGGAGGATTTCTGGATGGGAGTGTTGAAGGGGCAAATCAAGGTAAGGAAGAACATTTGGTGTTTGTTGAATCGCTTCAATAACTGATGGTGTTAAACCAGTGGGATAGGCATAGTGCATCCGAATCCAGGGAATGTCCACTTTGCCTAGTGCCCGCAGTAGTTCCGCTAACTTGGGCTGTCCGTAAAGGTCTAAACCGTAGTTAGTGGTGATTTGGGAAATTAAAATCAATTCCTGAACGCCTTGGGAAGCCAATTGCTCGGCTTCCGCGACGATGGATTCAATCGTGCGCGATCGCTGCGAACCCCGAAGATGGGGAATGATACAGAACGAACAGCGGTAGTCACACCCTTCGGCTACTCGTAGGTAGGCAACTCCCTCAGAAGTTGTCCGGTAGCGTGGCGTCGTCTCATCAGCAATATAGGTCGGTTCAGCCGAAACCTCTTTGACGCGCTCACCCGTTTCTACCCGTTGAATCACATCTACGATTTTGTTATAATCGCCTGTTCCTACTATAGCCACAGCTTCTGGCAATTCTCCCAAGAGTTCATCTTGAAAGTGCTGAGCCATACAGCCCGTGACGACAATTCTTTTATTAGCTTCTGCTAGTTCGACCAGGGTGCGGACAGACTCTTGTCGAGCTGCTCCAATAAAACTACAGGTGTTTACAATAACATAATCTGCTAATTCTTCGTTAGTATCAACTTGATATCCTGCCTGCACCAGCAGACCCAGCATATGTTCCGTATCAATTCGATTTTTTTCACAGCCCAGGTGAGAAATTGAGATCGTCGGCTTGTTGCCCATGCGGTCATGTATTTATCTATACTACGGGTCGAGAGAGTGGGGGAGCTAGGTTGTAGAGGTGCATTTTACAACATTATGTGTTGGCGTCCACCCATGCTCCACGAGTCCGGATTTTTCTTATCCTTTCTTAAATCCCTTTACTTATTGTAGATAAAATTTTATTGAGATATCCAACAGAAGTAGAGCTATTTATGCCAATATCCCAGACTCCCCCTTGGAGAGCATATATTATGGGCAGGGCAGAAAGTAGCCGGGGTGTTCAGGTAGATCTGTGAACTTACATCAAATTTTTAAAACACCGAATCCAATCATTGGCGTTGTTCATCTGCTGCCGCTTCCGACATCCCCCCGCTGGGGAGGCAGCTTAAAAGCGGTCATCGACCGGGCAGAGCAGGAGGTGACAGCCCTGGCTTCTGGAGGAGTAGATGGCGTAATCGTTGAAAATTTCTTTGACGCCCCGTTTACGAAAAACCAAGTCGATCCGGCTGTTGTCAGTGCGATGACGCTCATTATCCAGAGGCTAATGAATCTAGTGACGCTGCCGATTGGGATCAACGTTTTGCGTAATGATGCCCACAGTGCCATGGCAATAGCCACTTGCGTCCGTGCTCAGTTTATCCGCGTTAACGTCCTGACGGGGGTCATGGCCACCGATCAAGGGTTGATTGAGGGACAGGCGCACCAATTGCTCCGCTATCGTCGGGAACTGGGCAGTGATGTCAAAATTTTGGCAGATGTTTTGGTGAAACATGCCCGCCCCTTGGGGTCTCCCAATCTCACCACAGCTGTCTGTGAAACCATTGAACGGGGTCTAGCGGATGGCGTTATTCTCTCCGGTTGGGCGACCGGTAGCCCTCCTCCTCTAGAAGACCTGGAATTGGCATCTGCTGCCGCCAAGGATACGCCCGTTTTTATTGGTAGCGGTGCTAACTGGGAAAACATTTCCACCTTGATGCAGGCCGCTGATGGGGTGATTGTCTCCAGTTCACTCAAGCGCCGAGGGCAAATTGAGCAACCTATTGACCCAATTCGCGTCAGTCAATTTGTGGAAGCGGCACGACGGAGCATTTCTGCCAAAGCCGAACCACAACCCATTTCGTCTGTCAAGATACATTCGTAAATAGATTGAGCGATTAGCTATTAACCATTAACCATCAATAACTAACCATGAGTCGCCGACGTTCTGCCCCCTGGATACACCGCTGGTCTCGTCAGCTGATCGGCGCGATCGCTATTCTAGGTGCCCTAGACACTGCCTATCTCACGCTAATCGAGTGGGGAGTGTTTGAAGATGCTGCCTGCCCAGTTAGTGGCGCTATCAACTGCCAAGCTGTTCTTTCTAGTGCTTATGCCAAGCTATTTGGCATTCCTTTGAGCTTGTTTGGCTTTTTGGCCTATGTTGCCATTGCTGTGTGTGCTTGGGCCCCTCAACTGCTGAACTCACCCGATAGAAAAAGACTCCGCAATAACATTGAGGACTGGACTTGGCTGGTGATATTTGCCGGTGCCACTGCTATGGTGATTTTCAGCGGCTACCTGGTTTATCTGATGTCCTTTAAAATTGGGGCATTTTGTATTTACTGTTTGGCATCAGCCCTATTCTCCATCAGTTTGTTCGTACTGGCCCTAATCGGCCGCTCGTGGGAAGATATAGGGCAGCTCTTTTTCATCGGCGTCGTGGTTGGTATGGTGACGCTTATTAGCACTTTAGGAGTCTACGCCCAAGCCGGTGGACCCGTAGCTCAAGCAGTAGTCGGTGAGCCTACTCCGATTCCCCTGCCTACGAGTATGCCGCAACCGCCTGTCGGTTGGCCGATTACCACTACCTCCGGTGAAGCTGAAATTGCGCTGGCGCGTCATCTTACAAAGGTCGGCGTTAAGGAATACGGTGCCTATTGGTGCCCCCACTGCTACGAACAAAAGCAGCTGTTTGGCAAGCAAGCCTTCAAAGAACTCAATTACATTGAGTGTGCTCCTGATGGTCAAAACGGTAAGCCACAGGTCTGTAAAGATGCTGGTCTTAAAGCGTTTCCTAGTTGGGAAATTAATGGAAAATTGATGACTGGTGTCAAAACATTGGAAGAACTGGCTGATTTAACAGGATATAAAGGTCCGCGAACTTTTAAGTACAAGTTGCCCGAATAACCAGAGAATCGACCCCCTAAAAATAGGCTTGATTAAGATTCCCATCCCTTTACATTTGTTAAAGGGATGTTTTTTTTGCACTATAGGTTATTTTTGCTTGGATATAATTAGCTATAACTCCTGCTTTCATACTCTCTTCATATGCAGGCTGCGTCAGGGGAATCTATGAATCTTGGTCATTGAATTCCAGCCCACAGAGAGTACCTTTAGAGCTTTAAGTGCAAGCGTGGCAGCTTGATTTTTCTTTTGAGAAAAAAAACAAGATCGCCCCAGTACAACAGGCAGAGCCTCTCATCGGGTATTTCTTCCTAGAAACTAGAAACGAGAGACAGCAAAGATTTCAGAAGTTATGAGTAAAGCCTAATCGAGCTGCATTTTAGAACAATCGTGCAGTCAAGTAGATGTTAAAAGTAAAGTCTTTTCGTCGCCTGAAGCAGTGGGTTCAGCAAGAGCGCCCAGTTTTTATGATCTCTGCTGCTGTCACAGGAACAGTCATTTTTCTTCGCCTGCTTGGAGGACTACAGCCATCGGAACTTGCCGCCTTTGACTATCTGTTTCACCTGCGTCCAAAAGAACCCGTTGACCAACGCATCGTCATTGTTGAAATCAACGAAAAAGATATACAGCAAGTCGGGCAGTGGCCGATCCCCGATCGCGTCATGGCTCAACTGCTTCAGAAGTTAAACGCCTATCAGCCACGCGCGATTGGTCTAGATATTTATCGCGATTTGCCCGTTCAACCCGGTCATGAAGAATTTACCCAAGCTTGTAAAACGATCCCCAATTTAATTGGAATTGAAAAACTTCAGGATAAAACGAGCTTGGGCATCACTTCCCCACTAGTTTTAAATCAACGTCAACAGGTGGGTTTCAATAATGTTGTCATTGATACTGATGGCAAGGTGCGCCGCAGTTTGCTCTATTGGCATTCGGAAAGTCAAGTCCATCAAAGTTTAGCACTCAAGTTAGCGCTGATTTATCTCCAAACCCAAGGCATTACTCCCCAATCAGCAACGGCCAATCCTAACTATTTGCGGCTTTCTCAACGTGTCTTTCGCTCATTTCAAGCCAATGATGGTGGCTATGTGGGAGCGGATAATAAAGGGTATCAGGTTTTAGTCAATTTTCGACGCCCCGGTAGCTTTCGCACCGTTTCTATGACAGATGTGCTGGCAGATCGAGTCAACCCGAGTTGGGTACGCGATCGCATCGTTCTCATTGGTTCAACTGCACCCAGTCTGCAAGATTTTTTCTACACTCCCTACAGCAACAGCTCAATGGGTGTACTACAACCCCTATCGGGTGTTGAACTTCATGCCAATTTTGTGAGTCAAATCCTCAGTAGTACCCTGGAAGGACGACCTCTGATCAATGTTTGGTCGCCCCCTTTAGCAACCTTATGGATTTTGGGTTGGACGTTTGTGAGTGCTGCTGTGACTTGGCGGATGCGATCGCTTCAACTTACAACGGTGAGTCTGTTGGGCATGAGTATAGCGCTCGGTGGTAGTTGTTACTTGGCTTTTTTAGCAGGTTGGTGGTTGCCACTTGTTCCGGCAATGGTGGGAATCATGGGGTCTGCGATCGTTATTACTAGTCATCGCGCTCGCGTTCAAGAGGAATTAAAACGCTCCAAGGAATTTTTGCAAACCATTATCAATACAATCCCCGATCCTGTTTTTGTCAAAGATACAGACCATCATTGGATTATTTTGAATCAGGCGTTTTGCCAACTCATCGGCTATCCTCTAGAAACATTAATGAAAAAGTCAGACTTCGATATTTTTCCCCAACATGAAGCTGATGCTTTCTGGGCTAGAAATGAATTGATTTTTCAAACGGGTGAATCCCAAGAACATGAAGAGGAATTAACCGATGCTTTTGGAAACACCCACTTCATTGCCACGAAGAAATCTCTCCACGAAGATGCTGCCAGGAATCTCTTCTTAGTCGGCATTATCCGAGACATTACAGAGCGCAAACGAGCTGAGGAAGAACTCAAGCGAACAGCAGCAGAGTTGACTCGTTCCAACCTCGAACTTAAACTCTCAGAAGACCGATTGCGCTATCTGGCTTATCATGACTCCCTCACAGGTCTTGCTAATCGTAAACAGTTTAATGAACGCCTGAATCAAGCTCTGGATTGGGCATGTAGTAATAACCAGTTAGTAGCCCTGCTGTTTCTCGATCTAGATGGTTTTAAACAGGTTAATGATACCTTGGGTCACGATGTCGGTGACCAACTGCTGAAAGCTGTTGCCCAACGACTCACTCATGAATTACGCAGCAGCGATATTGTCTCACGGTTGGGGGGTGATGAGTTTACAGTAATTCTTCCCGGTATTCCGCAAGTGGACTATGCTGCCGAAGTTGCCCAAAAGATTTTAGAAACCCTGTCTCAAGTTTTTGGGTTAGAGGGGCACAATATTTTCGTGACCGCCAGTATTGGAATTAGTGTTTATCCCCTAGATGGCGAAGTAGAAGAAACCCTGATTAAGAACGCAGATGCAGCAATGTATCGTTCCAAGCAACTAGGTCGTAATCAACTGCATTTTGCAGGGACTTAGTCATTGCACGGTTCATCATTCAACAGGGATAACCATGAACAATGAACCATTACAGCTTTAACGATCGCTTAGGGCGGGGAAATATCACGTAACAAAGGGGTTTATCCGCCTCATTGCGAATCACAACCGCCTCGATTTCTAGCTCAACCAACTCTCCTCTTTTGCTAGAACTGCTAACTTCACCACCGTAATATCCGCTTTTAAGCAGGTGTTGAGTGAGGCTGGCACCCACCTGTGCCCCTAAATGAAACGTGGGTCTTCGACCTAGGAGTTCTGTATCAGAATATCCCAAAAGTGAGCGATGAGCTGGGTTTTGTTCTACATAATACCCAGAGCAATCGAGAATAGCGATCGCTTCCCTAGAATGGTTAACAATCTGTTGATACAGTCCCAGTCTTTCCTCTGCTTGCTTGCGTGCCGTAATATCGCGGATAAAGCTTTGAATCGCTAATTGCCCTCCGTATTCCACCACTCGGCTACTCACTTCAATCGGTATCTCAGTGCCGTTTTTACACTTGTGAACGTGTTCAAATACTACACTGCCACTTTGCCACAACTGTTCTAGTACAGCTTGCCGATGCTTGGGGTCCATGGGTGGACTGATTGCTTGTGACGGTAAGTTCAAAAGCTGTTTTCGGGTATATCCTAACCGCCGTGCGGCGTGTTGATTGACATCTAAGAGGATATCGGTTGAAGAATCAGTAATAAAGATGGAATCGTGAGCCCACTCGAATAAGTTGCGGTAATTTTTTTCAGATTCCCGCAACGCTTCTTCTGCCTGCTTACGCTCAGTAATATCTCTAGCCGTGTAAACGACTGCCTCAATACTGCCGTCAGCACTGTGGATTGGGCTGAGAATATACTCGTACTCTCTAACTCCATTCACCGTCGGCAGGCTGATTTCCTCTGCTATGGATTGTCCCGTTGCTAAAGTGATTTGGAGTTTCGCACCAAACGACTTCATCGTTTCTGCTGGCAAGTCCAACTGCTGCCATGTCTTTCCATAGAGTTCTGTTCGCTCCAACTGAAATGACTGCAAAAAGGCACGGTTAGCGTAAGTGTACCTTCCTAACCTGTCATACATGCAGACTTGATCGACCGATGCGGAAAGAACCTGTTCAAGTATCCTAGCCCGCTGTTCAACCTCCGCTGCCATTTGTTGCAGGTTCTCTTCCCATGTCGTGTGAATATCGCTGGCAGATTTTGGCTCTTTGCTCACTCCCTCACAGGCGTTTGCCAAATCAACTGTCACACTTCCCTTTGGGGAAGAAAATGCTGGTGGTACAGGAGAAGAGACTTCATCGGATAAAGTTTGCTCAGCCGTTGTAGACTCCTCCAAGTCTTCTAGATGCTCTGTATTACTGTTAGATGACGCTCTGCGGCTGAACTCTATGGGCTGCTGGCTGCTGTCGGCATCGTCTTGACAGAGGACTTCCTGCGATTGGTGAAGTCTTTCCTTTGATGCCGATTGTGTTTGGCATTCCTTCTCGCCAAACACTTGCTTAAGGGCATCAACAACAACAGCCGTTTTGCATTTACCTGTTGCTCTAGCTTCAGAGGTAATCGCCTTCATCAGGTCTTCTGGCAACCTGAAGGTCACTACCTTTGTACTCATTTTGTATCCCGTTCAATGAAGTGTATTCCTATAAATTATCAACTTTTTTTAAAAAAGTTTTATTTAAGATAATATATTGATACTTAGTTTTACATGAATATTTGGTAAATCTGCTGTAAATCTTTAGTGAATTTCACAAAGTGTCATTTCTGATACCGAGAGCAGGGCTAGAGATGCAACTTCCAGTTAAAGGTTAGTTGAGGGGGAGTGGAATGTTTGTGAAGCAGCCCCAGCTAGTCTAGATGAGAGGAAGAACATTTCCTTTAAAGTTTGAATTAAACTCATTTTTGGGGATATTTATCATTTTTTATTTTTGAAAATAGATAGATTTTAGATTGAATTATAAATTTTAAATCCCTGCTTTTATGCTTTATTTTAATGAAATTTTTGAGGTTTTACTGTAACTTATTATACCCTATTTTTGAATTTTTTTGAATTAAAGTTTAGGTTTTAGATTTACTGGATTGAGGTGATTAACCTTATAGGTTTTCATAACTGATGCTTTAGCGATCGCGCTCACGAAACAAGTCTGGAGGCTCTCCTCAATCTTATAGCCTCTGTATTACGTTCCTTGACTAAAGTGAAATAGTATTACATATTACTGTTTCGTTTTTTGTATTACATTAACTCATCAAAATTTGCGAAAAAATCCTTCTCCTCTGAAGCGAAAAATTCGTTAAAACGCCGAAATCACAAAAACCTTTAAATCTTATCGGTAAAATAGCGAAACGCTAAGATGTTCAATTCAGCTTCATGGCCATTTAGGGGCATTTATTCTGAAAGGTAGATGAGGATTAGGTCAATAAATTGTAAAGTTCGAATCAATTGACTAGTTTTAAAACCAACTCAGCTATTTTCCTTTCTGGAAAATTTTTACTAGCTTGACCCTTGATAAACCTTGCATAAAAAGGCTGTAAAGCTTTGGTGAATGCTTTAAGACAGCTAAAAAAACTGAATATACTGAACCTATGAGTTCTAAAAACAGTTGCTTTACAACTATGTCTATTTGTCATTGTTTGACTGGTATCGCAACATTGTTAATCGGTTTGCAGTTGTTTAGTCCTGCAATTGTTGATGCGAATGTGAAACTCGGTCTGTCTCATCCAATTGCCTCGAACTCATCATTTCTTACCTCTGATACTCAGGATTTACCCAACTTAGTTCTTCTGAAACCGTCCAACCCATCGTTTCATCCACCGAATAATGGGGGGCCCGACTATAGCAGAGCGTCTGGAACTCGATGAATTATGCATCAGGATTGGGTAGAGCCAGTATTCATCATTGATCATTCCTAATTACCAACAGACGGTGATTTCCACCATCGATTTTTTTGTACTAATGTATGGACTTGCCAATCAGGATTGGTTGTTGGGTAATCTAGTCGGCAATGCCCTCCCCGGCTTTCAGTCCGAAAGATAGCGCTTTTCAGAATTAAGTACGCCACATCTAATAAATTGTAAGTTTCTCCCCAAGTCCGCAGTTGTCGGTCTGCATCCGGTAAGCCAAAGCTTATAGTCTGGAGGGGATGTAGATTCAACAGATATTGGCTTAAGGGCAGAGCAGCAAATTCAGAGCGCCACGCTTCTATGGTAGCGATCGCATCCTCTAAAGTATCCTGTTGCCGACAAATCCCAGCACTCTGCCACACCAAGCGGGGTAACTCGGCACGTAGGGCGGCAATTTTGTCTTTTTGAGTTTCCCAGTCTTTTACGACCCAAGGGGGAAGGGGCAAGGGGGAAGGGGCAAGGGGGAATTGATCGTCGGTGATTTGTAAATCCTCTGGCCTAATTCGACGCAGCTGAGCACCGAAGACTATACACTCGAGTAGTGAATTGCTGGCGAGACGATTTGCGCCGTGGACACCAGTACTTGCCGTTTCTCCAATGGCATATAAACCGGGAATTGAGGTGCGGTTCATCAAATCTGCCGCAATTCCACCCATCCAGTAATGGGCAGCAGGTGTTACAGGAATTGGCTCGTGGAAGACATCAATGCCCCAATGTTGGCACACTTGAATGATATTGGGAAATCGGTAACGAATCTTGTCGGCCCGAATGGGTCGCAAGTCTAAATAGACGTGACCGACCCCTCCTTCATCCCCCCCTTGGTAAGGGGGGGAAATAGGGGAGGTTTGTTGCAAGTGGCTAAAAATGGCGCGACTGACGACATCTCTCGGTGCCAGTTCACCAGATGGATGGTAATCAAAGGCGAATCGGTGTCCCTGTTTGTCGATTAAATGAGCACCTTCTCCCCTCACCGCTTCGCTAATCAGAAAGTGAGGGGCACCCGGTTTGGTGAGAGAGGTGGGGTGGAATTGTACAAATTCTAAGTCTCGCAGGATGGCTCCGGCACGCCAAGCGATCGCAACTCCATCCCCTGTACTCACTTCTGGGTTGGTGGTTTGAGCAAATACTTGACCGCCACCACCGGTTGCCAACACGACTGCCCCTGCCCTAACCCAATGTAGCTGACTTTTATAAATGAGGCTGATTCCCTGACAGCGCCCAGTTTGCGGATTAATCCATAACGATAAAGCAAAAGCTTGCTGTAATACTGTGATATTCTTGCGCTCCAGTACCTGAGCGGTGAGAGTACTCACTACAGCCCGACCTGTGGTATCAGCTGCATGAAGCACTCGCGGTCGAGAGTGAGCTGCTTCTAGGGTTAATGCCAGGTTGCCTTCTTTGCGATCGAAAGCAACACCTAAATCGACCAACGATTGAATGCACTCTGGTGCCTGATCGACCAAAAACTCCACAGCGTCCAAGTCACACAGACCAGCACCTGCCTGCACTGTATCCTCAATATGGAGATTGGGTGAGTCTGCTGGGTCAATGGCAGCAGCAATCCCTCCTTGTGCCCAATCACTAGCACCCGTTGACAACGTATCTTTTGTAATTAAGCCAACCTGAAACGTATCTGGCAAGCAAAGCGCTGCATAAAGCCCAGCCGCACCAGCACCGACCACTAGCACGTCAAACTGAGTAGGAATGTTCGGTTCAACGGAAGAATCAGAAGGGAGCGAATTCAATTTGGAGAAGTTCCTGAAGAAATTTAATAAATTTTAATAAACAACCCACTCCTAAATGGGGTGGGTTGAACAAACAATATAATAGCTTGTGATGTTTTTAGTAAACGCCAGGGTTGTAGCGGTCTCCACCCTCTACGAAAACTTCTGATGGATCAGTCACGGTAAACTTGTCCAGGTTAGCTTGCAGTAGTTCTTTTTGGCGATCGCTCAACCCTGGAATGTCAAGAACGTCCTCTACGCTCTCATAGGGAGCATTCTGAACAATTTTTCCAGCCAGAGTCGGGTACATCCCAGGATACTGACGGAAAGCTCGAACATGAGTATTGTTTAAATCGATCTTTTTCCCAAACTCAGTAGCGAGCTTTGCATCAGCAGCATTGCGTAGATTAACTTCGGCAAGCAAGACAGGGGATTGCCAATTAACATTACTTAAAAAAGTCTCATAAACTGAAGGCAGTGGCGAAGCCATTGCACTTTTAGGCAATCCAACCCAACCCAAACAGCCCACCAACAGGCACACAACTGCTATTAGACGCACTAAACTTTTCATCAACTTACCTCCTTACTTACTCTAGTTATGCCCGACAAGTGGCTCATTTCTCCTCAAATTAGTTTAATTTTTGTTTTCTATCATCTCATTTTATAGCAGCAAAGTGTCCCCCTGAGTCGCTTCGGTAAGGGTCAAGCCTACAAGACTCGACATACAATACCTAAATCGATCTAAAGTCCGGCCGGAAAACCGATGTTCTGTGGCAAGATCTGAAATTGTCGATCTCAAGTAAGGATAAGGAAATTTAATAATGACTCTACGACTAGGCGATACAGTACCCAACTTTACTCAGAATTCTACAGAAGGCGAAATTAACTTTCACGAGTGGGCAGGTGATAGCTGGGTTGTGCTGTTTTCTCACCCCGCTGACTATACTCCAGTTTGCACGACCGAATTAGGTACTGTTGCTAAACTGAAGCCGGAATTTGACAAGCGTAACGCCAAAGTTTTAGCTCTAAGCGTTGATGATGTTGAATCCCACAAAGGCTGGGTTAACGACATCAACGAGACTCAGAGTACCACAGTGAACTACCCGATTTTGGCGGACCCGGATAAAAAGGTCTCTGACCTCTACGACATGATCCATCCCAACGCCAATAATACCCTAACGGTACGTTCTGTCTTTATCATCGACCCTCAAAAGAAACTGCGGCTGGTATTAACCTATCCTGCTAGCACGGGTCGTAACTTCAATGAAATCTTGCGGGTGATTGACTCCCTACAGCTAACGGATAACTACAGCGTAGCGACTCCAGCCGACTGGACAGATGGTGGGGATGTGGTCATTGTGCCCTCCCTCAAAGACCCGGAAGTTCTCAAGGAGAAGTTCCCCAAAGGGTATGAGGAAGTCAAGCCTTACCTACGGATGACACCTCAACCTGACAAATAAAAGACAAGTAACAATTTTTGAGTTGGGTAGGGTGGGCAATGTCCACCCTACTTGCTTGTGACAAAATCAAACATATCAGCGCTTTGTGGGTTGTTACCCAGTTCTAAGCCAACAGATGTAACTTTAATCTTAAAAAACTAGAGATATTCCATGGACATTAAAGCAGGGTTCGTCGGAACAATTGGCAATACACCACTTATTCGATTACACAGCTTCAGCGAGGAGACGGGTTGTGAAATTCTAGGTAAAGCTGAGTTTCTCAATCCCGGTGGTTCTGTGAAAGACCGGGCGGCACTTTACATTATTCAAGATGCTGAAGAAAAAGGTTTACTTAAGCCTGGGGGCACTGTAGTTGAAGGAACAGCGGGTAATACGGGCATTGGAGTAACTCATATTTGTAATGCTAGGGGCTACAAATGCTTGATATTCATCCCAGAAACTCAATCTCAAGAGAAGATGGATGCCTTAAGAACGCTCGGTGCTGAAGTTCGTCCTATTCCCGCTGTACCCTACTCAGACCCGAATAATTACGTTAGGCTTTCTGGACGAGTGGCGTCGGAGATGGAAAATGCCATCTGGGCGAATCAATTTGATAATTTAGCCAATCGCAACGCTCACTACGAAACCACGGGGCCAGAAATTTGGCAGCAAACGGATGGCAAGGTTGATGCTTGGGTGACTGCCACGGGAACGGGTGGCACATTTGCGGGTGTTTCTCTATTTTTGAAGGAAAAAAATCCTAGCATTAAAACCGTTATTGCTGACCCCATGGGCAGTGCTTTGTACAGTTATGTCAAGACGGGCGAAACGAAGACTGAAGGGAGTTCAATTACCGAAGGCATTGGCAGCAGCCGCATCACGTCCAATATGCAGGGTGTTCCTATCGATGATGCGATTCGAGTAGATGACGAGGAGTGTGTGCGCGTCGTTTACCAATTGCTCAATAAAGACGGTCTGTTTTTGGGAGGTTCTACAGGTATCAATGTAGGAGCGGCCGTGGCTCTTGCCAAGCAAATGGGGCCGGGTCATACAATTGTCACTATCCTGTGTGATGGGGGAGCTCGTTACCAGTCGCGGTTATTCAATCGGGAGTGGTTAGCGTCGAAAGGATTGTCACCCGATTAGGAATTGCTGCTTTCATTTCAGTCATGGGTTGGCCATTGCCAGCATGACAGATGCCAATCGTGTCCTTCTACAGCGATCGCCCCCATGTAACCGGGGGCAGGCGTCAGCATCTGAAGAGACCAATGAGCAGCGGCTTTTGTATCTTGATCATCAATGCTGAGTAACCTCGCTGATTCTTCTAACACCAGGGAAACTTCAACCTGTTGCAGCAGAGCCAATCCCTCACCAATAGCTTTGAGGTAAGCTTCCTTACAAGTCCAGCCGCGAAAAAATGCCTCTTGCTTCTGAGTGGGAGGCAGTGAACGAATCACTCCATATTCACGAGGAGAAAAGAAGCGTTTGGCTAGTTGCTCAATATCAGAAGTTGGACGTATCTGTTCTAGATCGATACCAATTTGGCGATCGCGAGTTACCGCATACAGAGCGAGTCCTTGGGAATGAGACACATTAAATTGAATAGTACTGTCACTTCCTTGGGTCGCCAAGGCTGGCTTGCCACGAGAACCGTAACAAAACTGTAGCTGATTGGGGGCAATACCTGTGTAGCGGCTGAGGATAGTCCGGAGTAGTCCACGACCGACAGTAAAATGTTTCCTATCTCGTTCAAAGTAAAACCGATTAGCCCTGGCCTGCTCATCTTCTGAAAGTGTTTGTGCCAGTTTTTGAACCAGCATATCTGACTGTTCCAGAGAAGCACACCAGACATGAACATCAGGGCTGGATAACACTAATTCGGCTGGAGGAAAACTCCACGAAAGACTCGGATTGAACACAATTTTATCTTTTTGAGGGGGGAAAGGGGGAGCTATAAGACCCACGCTATACCTATACCCAGGTTAACGTTGAGGTACATTGACTCCCCACGTTAATTTAGTTGCAATCAAACATAGTACTTTCTCTTTCTCCCCATTTGTCCATCTCCTTATCTCCTCATCAATACAGACTGTAATGTTAGTTACGTATATTGCCTCAGAGAAATTAAGTATTTTATCGCAACTCTATAAAAGGTGGCGCAGAGATAATGATAGGTTAAGCTTCTTGCGACTGTAATTGCCAGACTAACCATTCCTTATCCGCTGCTTATGATTACCCTTCCTGGCTACCAGATTCTTGCCCAAATCTATGAAAGTGATAATTCCCTAGTCTATAGAGGTATCCGAGAACAGGATAATCAATCTGTGATTCTTAAGGCTTTGAAACAAGATTATCCTACACCGAATGAAATTACCAGGTATAAGCAGGAGTATGAAATCACCCGCAATCTGAACACAGATGGGGTGGTCAAAGCCTATAACTTAGAACCACTACAGAGGACTTTGGTCATTATCTTAGAGGATTTTGGCGCGTCATCCTTGATGCAATTGATGGATGAGCGTATGGGGGCAGGCACGGGTGTACTGCCCCTACCAGAATTCCTTAATATTGCCATCAAGACAGCCCAGAGTTTGGGACATATTCACAGCAGTAATATTATTCACAAAGATATTAATCCTTCCAATATTGTCTATAACCCAGAAACCAAGCAAGTTAAAATTATCGATTTTGGCATTTCTACCCAATTAAGCCGCGAAAATCCAACGCTGAAAAATCTGAATGTTTTAGAAGGGACTTTAGCCTATATGTCGCCTGAGCAAACGGGACGGATGAATCGTTCTCTAGATTACCGGACTGACTTTTACTCCCTCGGTGTTACCTTCTACGAACTGTTCACCGGAAAACTACCGTTTGAGACGACTGATGCTCTGGAATTGGTGCATTGTCATATCGCCAAACAACCAGTGCCACCCCACGAACTTGTTGGGGTGAATGGCCGTTCGTCCCTACCGCTAATCATCTCAAACATTGTGATGAAACTGATGGCACAAACGGCTGAGGAACGCTATCAGAGTGCTTGGGGCGTCAAAGCTGATTTAGAAGAATGTCTTCACCAACTACAGACAAGTGGAAATATATCAGACTTTCCCCTCGCCTCGTCAGATATTTCTGACAAGTTTCAAATTCCCCAAAAACTCTATGGACGTGAAACAGAAGTTGAAACCTTACTGGCAGCATTTGAGTGTGTAGCAGCACACACTGATTTTGACACGGATGCACGGATTAATGCAGACAATCCCCAATCCAAAATCCAAAACCCGCCCGCAGGACAAAGTCCGATAGCGAAGCGGGCGAGCGAATCGCGGAGCGTGCGCGTCAGCGCTCCACCCGCTCGACGGACGGCAAAATCCAAAATCGAAATGATGTTGGTGGCGGGTTATTCCGGTATCGGGAAGTCAGCACTGGTGCAAGAAATTTATAAACCGATTACCGAAAAACGCGGTTATTTCATCTCCGGTAAATTTGACCAATTTCAGCGGAATATTCCCTACTCTGCCGTAGTAGCCGCCTTTAAAGAATTGGTGCGGCAACTCTTAAGTGAAAGCTCTTCTCAACTTGACGAATGGAGAGAAAAACTCTTAACCACATTTGGTGATAACGGTCAAGTAATTATTGATGTGATTCCCGAAGTAGAACTGATAGTCGGCAAACAGCCTGCCGTGCCAGAGTTAGGAGCAACTGAGTCGCAAAATCGCTTTAATCTCGTCTTTGGCCACTTCATCCGGGCATGTTGTACAAAAGAGCATCCCTTAGTTATCTTTTTGGACGATTTGCAGTGGGCAGACTCCGCCACTCTCAAGTTGATAGAACTGATGATGACCGATGCTGATACCCAGTATTTATTTTTGATTGGGGCGTATCGGGATAATGAAGTCAGCCCTACCCATCCTTTAATGATGACCCTTGAGGCGTTACGTAAGGAAGGGGGAACTATCAACTTTATTACCTTAGCACCTTTAGCACTAGAGCCTATTAGCCACCTGATTGCCGATACGTTGCACAGTGGCATCGCTGAGGTAAAACCCTTGGCAGAACTGGTGATGAGGAAAACCGAGGGGAATCCTTTCTTTGTCAATGAATTTCTGAAAACTCTGCACGCTGAAAATTTACTAACGTTTAACCCCCCTCAATCCCCTCTTAGTAAGGGGGGAAGTAAAGAGGGTTTCTGGCAGTGGGATATTTCAAACATTGAAGCCAAGGACATCACCGATAATGTGGTGGAGTTGATGATTGGCAAAGTCAAGAAACTGCCAGAATCTACTCAGCAGGTTTTACGCTTGGCTGCTTGTGTGGGTGCATCTTTCGACTTAAACACCCTTTCTATCATTAGTGAACGATCATCCCACCAAATTTCCTTTGAACTAACTCCGGCAGTTCATTCAGGGTTAATTTTGCCGATATCTGAGTTAAATGAAGAACTGTTAATTCAAGATTATAAATTCCTGCATGACCGGGTACAGGAAGCCGCTTATGCCTTGATTGATGAGGCGCAAAAAACAGCGGTTCACTTACAGATTGGTCGGATGCTGTTGCAAAATACTGCACCCTCGTCGTTAATAGACGAGATATTTGAAATCGTCGATCATCTAAATCTTGGGATAGGGGCAGGCACGGGGGCACTGCCCCTACTAACCCATCAAGAAGAGCGAGATGAAATCGCAAAACTCAATCTGATGGCGGGTAAGAAAGCGAAAGCAGCAACGGCTCATGGGGCAGCACTTGAGTATTTCAATACGGGACTTAAACTTCTGAATGCAGATAGTTGGCACAGTTCCTATGACCTCACTTTAGCTCTGTATGAAGAAGCAGTAGAGGCGGCATACCTGAATGGCGACTTTGAGCAGATGCAGTTACGGGCAGAAGTCGTCCTACAACAAGCAAAAACTCTTATCGACAAAGTGAAAGTCTATGAGGTAAAAATTCAAAGCTGCATAGCGCAATCCAAACAACTCGAAGCGGTCAAAATTGGGCTACAAGCGTTGGAGCTAATGGGGGTAGAGTTTCCCAAACAGCCTACTATGTCTGATGTTCAACTAGCACTGAAGAAATCTGCATCGCATTTGACTGGGAAGGAACCCTCGGACTTAATTAACCTACCGGAAATGACCGATCCCTACAAGCTTGTAAGTATGAAGCTTCTCGCGGGTATAGTTCCTGCCGCTTATCAAGCCGCTCCTACACTGTCTTTCCTACTTTTGTTGCAAAAAATCAATATATCAGTCAAATATGGCAATTCTCCCTTATCTGCTGTTTCCTATGTCGGTTACGCAGTAGTTCTGTGCAGTGTCGTGGGAGACATTGAAGCGGGCTATCAATTTGGTCAACTGTCTTTAAATGTGTTGTCACGGTTCGATGCTAAAGCAATCAAAGCTAAAATATTTTACTCATTCAACACTTTTGTCAGGCATTGGAAGGAGCATATCAAGACAACCTTGAAATCTTTGCTTGAAGGCTCTTATAGTGGAGTGGAAACTGGAGATCTAGTATTTGCTGCCTTTTGTGCATCCAGGTACTGTCACCATTCATTTTTCATTGGTCAGGAACTGTTTTCTCTTGAGCGTGAGATGACGACTTACTGTTCTTTTATGGAGCAAATCGAACAAAAAGTCTCTTTAAATTACATAAAAATATATCGGCAAACTGTATTAAACTTGTTAGGTCAATCCGAAGACCCATGTATTTTAATTGGCTCGTCATATAACGAGGAGACTATGCTGAAGCAACACCTGCTAGCAAACGAGCGATTCGGTATTGGCAGTATATATATTAATAAGCTCATCCTCTGTTATCTTTTTGAGGCGTACCCTCAAGCTGTCGAAAATGCCACACTAGCAAACCAGTATTTAGACGGATTAATGGGGATGCTACATGTTCCTCTATTCCATTTCTATGATTCTTTGGCTCAGCTGGCAGTATATGCTGATGCAGCCGCACCTGAGCAAAAGAGCATTTTCGACAAAGTACAAGCTAATCAGGAAAAGATGCAAAAGTGGGCGCATCATGCCCCGATGAATTACTTGCATAAGTTTTATCTAGTGGAGGCAGAGCGCTATCGGGTTCTGGGTCAATATATGGAGGCAATGGACTATTACGACAAGGCTATTGCCGGAGCTAAAGAGAATCAATACATTAACGAAGAAGCCTTAGCTTACGAACTTGCTGCCAAATTTTACCTAGGTTGGGACAAACAGATAATTGCCCGAACTTACATGAGTGAAGCCCATTACGCCTACACTCGTTGGGGAGCTTTGGCAAAGGTCAAGGATTTAGAAACAAAATACCCGCAGTTACTGCCCTCATCATCGTCGCGCCCCAACATTACTTCCACCCGCACGACAAATAACAGTAGCACAACTGGCTCTCAGTCAGGCGCAGCTTTGGATTTAGCCACTGTGATGAAAGCCTCACTCGCGATTTCCGGTGAAATTGTCCTCGATAAGTTACTTGCTTCCTTGATGAAGATTCTCATCGAGAATGCTGGGGCGCAAGTTGGCTACCTGATTTTAGAAACGTCTGGGAAACTGCTGATTGAAGCGTCAGGTGCAGCGGATTGCGATCGCATCACCGTGTTGCAGTCAATCCCCGTTGAAAGCAGTCAGGGAGTTTCATCAACCCTCATCAATTATGTTGCCCGCACAAATGAAAGTGTCGTCTTGAATGATGCCACAAGCGAGGGCAACTTTACTCATGACCCTTACATCAAACAGCATCAGCCCAAATCTATCTTGTGCGTTCCTCTCCTCAATCAAGGCAAACTCACCAGTATTGTTTACCTGGAAAATAATCTCACAACTGGAGCTTTTACACCTGATCGATTAGAAGTCTTAAAAGTCCTCTCCTCATCTGCCGCTATCTCTATTGAAAATGCGCGGCTTTATAACGATTTAGCTGAGTCCAACCGCACCCTAGAAACCAAAGTAGAGGAACGCACCGCCGAATTAGCGATTGCCAAAGAAAAGGCGGAAGTAGCAAATCAAGCTAAAAGCACCTTCCTTGCCAACATGAGCCATGAATTGCGTAGTCCCCTCAATGCCATTCTCGGCTTTTCCCAACTGATGACACGCAGCCAAACTCTTCCCAAGGAACATCTTGACAATGTTGGTATTATCACCCGCAGTGGGGAACATCTGCTCACCCTGATTAACCAAGTCTTAGATTTATCCAAAATTGAAGCCGGACGCACCACCCTCAACGAGAAAAACTTCGATTTGTATCGCCTGCTTTCCGACATAGAAGATATGTTCAAGTTGAAGGCGAATGATAAAGGATTGCAATTGGTGTGCGATCGCGCCCCCGATGTTCCCCGCTATATCCGCACCGATGAAGTCAAATTACGTCAAATCTTGATTAACCTGCTCAATAATGCGATTAAGTTTACACAAGAAGGGGGTGTATCACTGCGAGTGGGACTGGGGAATCGGGAATCGGGAGTGGGGAATGGTGAAGATTCTTGCCCCTACTCCCTACTCCCTACTCCCTACTCCCTATTCTTTGAAGTGGAAGACACCGGTGCAGGTATTGCCCCAGAGGAATTTGATAGCATCTTTGAAGCATTTGTACAAAGCCAAACTGGCAAACAAGCACAAGAGGGAACCGGTTTAGGATTACCCATAACGCGCAAATTCGTTCAACTGATGGGCGGTGAAATGACGGTCAGTTCTGTTGTGGGGCGTGGCACTACCTTCCAATTTGATATTAGAGTCGGCGTTGTTGATGCTACCGCCATCGAAAGCAAAAAACCGACGCGCCGCATCATTGCCCTCGAACCCAACCAACCGCGCTATCGCATCCTGATTGTCGATGACAAACCCATCAATCGCCAACTGTTGATTAAACTCCTCAACCCCCTTGGTTTTGAACTCAAACAAGCAACCAACGGTAAAGAGGCAACTGAAATCTGGGACAATTGGGAGCCGCACTTAATCTGGATGGATCTGCAGATGCCCGTGATGGATGGGTATGAAGCCACTAAACAAATTAAATCCACCATAAAAGGGCAAGCTACCGCCGTCATTGCCATCACCGCCAGTGCTTTAGAAGAGGAACGGGCAGTTGCTCTGAGTGTCGGTTGCAATGATTTTCTACGCAAGCCCTTCCGGGAAGATGACATCTTTAGCTTAATGAACAAACACATCGGCGTGCGTTATGTCTACGAGGAACCGACAGCCCATAGTGCTTTAACCCTGTCCAAGAGCGATATCCAAGATATATTGAACCCAGAAGCTTTGGCGGCTTTACCCACCCAATTGTTGGCTTCTTTAGAACATGCCGCCTCTCTAGCCTTGATGACTGAGATTGAACGCTACATTGAGGAAATCCGCCGTTACAATACCGCTGTTGGCGATATCCTAGCGACATTTGCTTTTGATTTTGAGTACAACAAGATCGTGAGCTTAATTCAAGAAGCTAATACGAGGTAACTCAATATCTATTATCACAAAACAATGATTATTAAAGTTACTTTTTCAACCTGGCACCCTGTAGTTTGCTTCAGTCCCTTCAATTCCTATAAAAACACTGCCATATTCCTGGTCTTTGTTTAAGCAAAAAGCTTGATTCCTTTTCTGGGTTGTCAGATGAGAACGATAATCGTGCCGGAGGGGTGAGCGGCGCTCACCTCTCTCATAAGTTTGATTATCATTCTTATTCGCCACCAACAGCTTTTGACCATACGTTAGGAGAGTCACTCCGGATAGACTAGAAACAGCACAATCTTTCAGTTCTCCGATGTATAGAAGACACTCTCGTGGTTAAAAGAACTGCTTGCTCGTTTGTTTCCTGTTAGCGATGAGATCAGAATTTTTTGAATAGTCCAGAAACGTCCAGACAAGTGTTGGTGTGTACGAACCGGAGCTGCCGTAAGCAAGGTGCAGCAAAGGTCTTGACAGCTTTTCAAGAGTTATCAGTGACGGATGTCACTGTGAAGAGTAGCGGTTGTTTGGGAGAATGTGGCAACGGTCCAATGGTACTGGTGACGCCCGATCAAATTTGGTACAGCGCTGTCCATCCTCAAGAAGTACCTGCGGTCGTTGAGCGGCATCTACAAGAGGGGCGTCCTGTTGGGTCAATGCTTTACCCCAAGTATCATCGACCTATCAGCGGTTTAAGTCACAATAATAAGTGAACCGATCAGGAAGTTATGAGTTAGACACAACGTCCTTGGGTCAGGATTTACGCCAATTTTCCGACAAAACACTAGGGGTAGTAGGGTGCATCTTTAATCAACGCTATATTGAGTAGCGATATAAGTCCTGTGGGGGCTACGGATAAGAAACGTTAAACCAGGCTTGAGTTAAACTCAGCAAAACTCTGATGGTTTTTCTGGGTAGAAATACTTAGAATACTC
>JBFLZA010000035.1:0-24820 GCA_040756535.1 Cyanobacteriota bacterium | reverse complement strand
TAGACCTCTTGCAAAAGTCGTCGCTGGGGTAAGATGAAGTCTGAAATTATGCGATCGCTAGCTGTAGTTCATAACTTTTCCTTATCCCTTCCTTGACTGAGCCGAAGTTCGTAATTGTACAGTCCAGCTATCAGATTAAACCTTAAACCAAATCTTTTTCGGCGATTTCTATAACGGTCAGCTAGAATCTTAAATATTTTCAGTTTTCGGTTAATATGTTCGCCAATTACTCGCTTTCTAGCTAACTCCCTATTTCTCTTTTTATCTGAGGAGCTTAACTCCCCTTTCCTTGGCTTCTTTTTGGGGACTTTACTGTTGGTATGAATTTTTTCAATTCCCTGATATCCTTTGTCTGCCAAACATTCAATAGTTTTGCTTAAGGATATTTCGCTCTGCTTAAATAAGCGAAAATCATGTATTCTTCCTTTGCCATGCGCTGTACAAATAATTTCTCCCGTTCCTTGATTAACTATGACTTGAGACTTAAGGGTATGCTTTTTCTTCTTGCCGCTATAAAATTTTTTCTGTTTTTTTTAGGACGTTCGATAGGACTTTCTGTCACATCAATGACGACGGTCTTGATTACAGGCTCTGATTGATACAGAGATTTCTTCCCTGGCAAAGTAAAAATTCTTGCCGAGCATAAAACTTTTTCAATTTTCCGAATAATTCGACAAGCCGTAGATTCTGTTACTCCCCAAGATTGGCCTATATGGAAATAGGTTCGATATTCTCGCCAGTACTCTAATGTCATCAGAACTTGGTCTTCCAGACTAACTTTTCCAGGTCTTCCAGTTTTCTTTTTTTGTTCCTCGTGTTGGTGAACTATTTCCACCATCTGCTTAAAAGTTTCTAGCTGGACGCCCCAAAAGCGTTTAAATTCTGCTGGCTTGAGATGTTTAGCTCGTTCGTGTTTCATCAGTGTTACTTATGAATCGGACGGGGTGAGCGCAGAAAACGGGTGAGCGATCGCATAATTTCAGACCCCATCTTACCCCAGCGACGACTTTTGCAAGAGGTCTATTACTCGAAAACCCGGTACCGTCAACAAACACGCTAAAGCAGGGAACCTGAATAACGCTCTCTCCCAAACGGACGGAGAGCTTATTGTTGTAATGGATTCAGACTTCGTTCCTTTTAAGAATTTCCTAACTCGTACAGTAGGTTTCTTTCAGCAGCAAAATGTTGCTATCGTTCAGACACCGCAAGATTTCTATAATCCTGATCACCATGTCCGCAACCTGGGGATTTCTCACCTGTTCCCCAACGACTTAGCCCATTTCTTTAGGCATTCCCAATCTACACGAGATACAGCTAATGCTGCGATGTGTTGCGGCACCTCTTACGTGATGCGGCGTAGTGCTTTGGAGTCGATAGGAGGATATTTCACTCGTTGCGTTTCGGAGGACTCTTCTACCTCTACCCTACTTCTTACTCGTGGGTGGCGCGTCGTTTACTTGAATGAAACGCTCAGTATGGGAGAATCCACCCGCAAATATACGGATTTTTTGAAGCAACGGCTACGTTGGCTACAAGGGAATATGCAGATTTTCTACTGCACCAAAGAAGTTCCTATTTGGTCGAAGCTGAATTGGATTCAGAAAAGCTTCATGGTTACGCACCTTTTGGGAAACTTCGGGCCATTAATGCGTGCTATCTGCCTTATTCTGCCTCTAGCAAGCCTGTATCTGGGAGTTTCACCGATTCTCTCTACATCTGAGGAAATTCTTTATTATGCTGTGCCTTTCTTGGTATTGATCATGGGCACAACAGCTTGGGGTTCGGACTATAACGCATCTCATTTCTATAATGAATTGCAAGATACAATTCTCTGTTTTCCCAGTGTGCAACGCCTCGTTTCCACACTTCGGAGTCCTTTTGGGAAAGGGTTTGCTGTAACGCCCAAAGGGGAGACAGCAGAGCGCAAAAATTATAATCTACAGTACACCTGGCCCCTACTCGTTTTGATGGCTCTAACGGTGAACATTATCTGCCTGCATGTGGTGGGATACCGGATGGGGGTATGGCAGGTACTTACATCTCCTGATTTTGGAATTGTCTTTTTCTGGTTGATTTACAATTTCATTATTATGGGATTGGCAGTCCTGGCTGCGATCGATCAGCCTGAGCGTCGGTTGTTAGACCGCTTTCCTTTGCGTACAGCTTGTAAGGTCATTTGCGGTGAACGTGCCTATTGGGGTCATACTAATGATGTCTCTGAAGGGGGGACTGCTATAACCCTAATTACAGAGGACTCTATTCCACGACATTCATCCATAGTAATGGAGTTTTTGCAGCATGGCTTTTCTGTAGAAGCAGAAGTAGTTAAATCTAGGCTACACGCTCAAGACGCCTCGGTTTCATTAAAGTTTACTAGCCTGACAGCCGAACAGAGCCGTACTATTATCGAGATGCTCTATACCGAACTGACTTGGTGGAAGCGGAGTAGGCGCATCGGCAGTATAGATTCGTTCCTGGCAATTCTTTCATCGTTCCTGCAATTGAAGCCTGTATTGACTGTATACGATCGCAAATCGTCTCGGCGTCGTCGGTCAAAAGTCACCTCTTTAAATTAACAAGAGAACGACTGCATCTCTAGCGAGGGTATCGGTTCAACGCCTGAGTCGAGATAACATGACGAGCAATGACTACCCTTCATTATTGAGGGGTAAATAACGGAACCTCGTCAATGCGTCTAACCAAAATCCTGAAAGCCAAGTTTGATCTACCTCTGAAATTTTGGATCATCGCTCTCATTGCCTTTATCAACTCCGTCAGCTTCACCATTATCATTCCGATTCTGTATCCCTATGCCCAACAATTTGGATTGAGTGATTTTCAAGCCAGTTTGCTGACAACCAGCTATGCCATTTCTCAATTTATTGCCACTCCTATCTTGGGCCGCTTCTCTGACTTCATGGGGCGCAAACCGCTTCTGATTGTTAGTCTCTTAGGAACTGTTGTAGCCAATCTACTCGCGAGTTTTACACCGGTTGCCTGGTTGTTGTTTGCCGCTCGGATTTTCGATGGCTTAACGGGAGGCAATATGTCCATTGCTAGGGCAGTTATCAGTGATACAACTGCACCGGCTGACCGAGCCAAAGCCTTTGGGTTATTTGATGCGGCGTTTCGGATGGGATTTGTTACGGGCCCTGCTATCAGCTACTTTGCTCAAACCCTTCCTACCTTTCCGGGTGTCTCTTCATTGGGAATGAGTTTCTTTGCCGGAGCGATGATTGCTGTTGTTTCGGTTATTCTCACGGCGTTACTGCTGCCAGAAACTCTACCTGAACGAGAAGAAGTCTCCCTGAGTTGGCGAATATTTGGATTTAGCAGAATTTTTCAGTCGGTTAGGCATCCAAAACTCGGTCGTGCATTTATCTTGACGTTTTTCAGTGGTTTCACGTTTACAATTTTCACTTTTGCGTTTCAACCGTTCTTCCTGAATGTTCTTAATCAAGATGCTCAGGCATTAGCGATTTTGTTTACATTTATTGGGATAGTGGGCGTTCTCACGCAGCTTTTTGCTGTTGAACCACTAACTAAACGGTTTAATCTAGCTGATATTCTAGCAGTAGCGATCGCTGGACGAGCTGCCGTTTTTTTACTGATTCCTGCCTTTCCCCTATTGCCCGTATTCGTTGTTTTAGCGGGTTTGCTGGGTATTGCCAATTCCTTCCCCATCCCTCTAATCAGTGCCATCTTGTCTATAAACAGCAGCAATCGTGAACAAGGAGAAGTCCAAGGAATTAATTCATCCTATCTCAGTCTCTCCAATGCGATCGGGCCTGCTACCGCAGGTTTGTTAGTCAGTATTAGCTACAGTACTCCCTTCTGGGTAACGGGTGTTTTAACCCTGTTAACCGCTTTCTTTGCTTTGGCTCTAAAATCAACAGTTGATTGCAGTAAGAGTACAACTTAGAACTTAGGGAAAGAAGCTATTTTTTTCCTACTTCCCCCCGTTGCGGGGGGATAGAGGGGGGTTTTCAGCAGTACAGCAATGACTGATATCATGTCCGCGAAGAGAACCACAGTATGCGGGAGGCGAGTAGCGAGGAATGCGAGTCCTCTCTGGAGAGTGGGCGCTGAAGCGCTCACTACAAACATGCTTTTATTAAGGGTAATCGAACCGGACATCATATAAATTGATGTTCTAGGCTGCTTTTCGGTCTGCCACATGCACTACGCTGGAGGGATGAGTAACTCTTTTCATCTAATTTCTGTTGTTGAGGCAGATGTTTAGCTAAAGGGATACTGTCAGGTTCCTCAAGTTTTGTATCTCCTAATGCCGCATCACTGAAGTACTGCACTAAGAGTGCTTGAGTTTGAGCAAAACCAGTATCCAGTGAATATTGCAACACTTCTGTGTCAGGTTCATGTTCGATGAAACGCTCAAACAGCATCTGGCAATCCTGGCGATACTTACGCGTATGCAAAATATGGCAATGCCAAACAAAATCGATTTCTTGAGTTGGGATAAGGGGAATGTGGGGATGCAGGTAGACAACAGACAAGAACATTTTGTAGCGGTTAATCGCACGCATTGCTTGCTGATGAGTCCACCCGAATTGCATGAGTTGCTTTTGAATGGGTCTTAAGTTAAGCTGTTGTAGCTTTGAGGAGAAGGTTTGGTCTAGCGCTTCCCAAACTGGGTTTTCAACTAATATCGAATCCGTTAGCATCGGAGTAATCGGTTTTTTAACGCAGAGGTGACGGAGGTTTTCGCAAAGGGACGCAGAGTTTTTGGATCTGATTTTCAGTTCATTCCTATTGCATAGGAAAGTATAGGGTATAGGTTGAACTGTTTAGGGGTCTGTTGTTGGTAGCATGACGAAGTCGTAATCAAAACCCTTAGACTGAACTTGAACAATGACTGGCTGACTGATGCGATCGCCACTTTTGGCAAATCTTACCGCACCACTGGCTCCCCCAACGGTAAATTCCTGACTGTGCAAGGCTTGCTGTAAACCCTCACGATTTTGACTCTGCTGCAACCCTGCAATCATTGCTTGGGTAGCATCATAGGCGGTAGCGGTGCGCCAGCTAACTTTGCCGCGCCAGCGTTGAGTCATCCTGTCTGCAAAAGATGGGTTAACTTGGGGATGCCAAGGTGCGGCGAGGACTAACCCCTTAACATCCTGCTGCCCAGCTTGTAAGGTTTTGACGGTATATGATGTGGGGCTGCTAAATAGAGCTAATTTGCCTTGATTGGCTTTTGCAAGTGCGATCGCAGATTCTATGCGATCGATGTGGCTGGAGATAAACAACCCATCGGCACCACTGCTGATCGCTTGAGTCACCGCTGTAGAGGGGTTAAAGTTAGGAGCTGATAAATCGCAAACCGTTGGTACTAATTGCCCTCCTTTATTGACTAACGCTGCCAAAAATTCATCTTTGAACGAAACATTGCTCTGTGTTTGGGAATCGTAGCAAAAGGCAATTTTGGTTTTGCGGGCCGTTTTAACCGCATAGTCGGCTAACGTTTCTGCCATTACGTTCGTTGCGGGAACTGTGCGAAAAATATAGCTACCAAATCCAGAGAGATGGTTGGCAGATGAGGTGGCAGATATCATTACCAATCCCCCTTTTTGATAGATCGGAGCAGCCGCGAGAGAGGCATCGCTGGAATTGTGTCCCAAAACCCCAAGGACTTGTTGATCGTTGACTAAATCCTCAGCCAGTTTTCGGGCAATTTCTGGGTTATTTTCATCATTGACAATTTGGACTTGCAACTTCTGTCCGTTAATTCCGCCATTTTGGTTAATTTCAGCCTGGGCTGCAGCCGCTCCACGCAGGATTTCTTGAGCTACGTTTAAGTTGCTACCAATGGGCACGCTTACCGCTATCTTGAGGGCATCATTTCCCGCTTCGGCGTTATTTAAGTAGATGAGCGTTTCCGGGTCGTTCGGCTGCTGGAGGAGGGATTTTTTAAAAAATGCGATCGCTTTTTGATAATCCCCCTTAGCAAAGGCTTCAACTCCATTTTTTTTATCTGGGGTTACTTTTTCTGAAATTAGTAAACGATTGCCAATACTTCCACTCCCAACCCCGCTTTTAAAACTAGCTAGAAAGCGAGGGACTAAAACCAAGCTTAATCCTACCAGGAGAATATAGAAAATGGGAGGAAATTTACGCTTTTTAGCTTTGACTACTTCTGTGGTTTCCATAATAGTTTAGATTTTTTCTACAGTTCGATTGGGACAGAAACGGAGGTGATGCCATAAAGCCAGCAAATTCTATACTTGGTACTGAATTTTTGATGAATTGAAGATTTTACCGCGAGGGAATAGGAGAGCGCTTTTTTCATTCCAAATCTCAAATCCCAAATTTTAAATCAGCCTCTTTCGCCTTTCAATTGGGCAAGGCGGCGGGAAATTTCATCATTAAGCATCAAATGGTCTAAATCTGCTTGCAGCCTTTCAGCAGGATTTTCAGAGAGTTCCGCGTGAGCATTTGCTTTGAAATATCGCTCCTCGACGGCTGCTTGTGCTGATTCAAATTGATAGCGAGCTGAATTGATGTCTAAAGTGCTATCAACTTGGGCAATTGTTTCTAAGGCTTCGTTGATTTCTGCTAAAGCTTTGAGATTTTGCATTTCTGTTTGATAAGCTTCTAACTTTTCTCGCTCTCGATGCAGTTTTTCTTTTACACCTACTACAACTCTTTCAGCTTGAGTGACTTGTTCGCCTATTTTCGGGAGTAAGCGCTCAATTGCAATAGCCCGACTCATCGCCAGTCTTGCCGCTTCTTCATTGCCTTGTTTATAAGCGAGTAAAGCTTGATTTTCAGCCTGTTTAAATTCCTGCTGCTTGGCTAAAAATTTCGATTTGACTTTCTCATAAGCGGCGACGGCTGTCGCAACAGATTCAGCCAATTGAGCGACGGATTGTTGCATCGATCTTACAGATTCCCGCGCCGCTTCCACCGCAATTTTGCCACCGGATTCGATAGGAAGTCCCCACAACCAATTCCAGATTGCCATTAGGGTACGTCCAGATTTTGTCCAAATTAACTTAAAACCCAAACCAGTAAGGATAGTGAGGATTAATGGCACAAGCCACTGCTTAGACGAGTTCAGGTTATTCTCAGTGGAGTTAGTCGATTTCATGAGTCTCTCACTTCTAACGCATCTAATTTAGGATTGGGATAGAGTGAGAAAAATATGCAGTTTGTCCCCAAATACCAATCTTGCTAACAGCAACAAACCGATTGACTAGGCATATTACTACTCTTCTTGACGTTCAACACGACTTACAGAGCGCACAAATAAATTCAGAGCAATTACTGGCAACAGAGGAGTAAGCCCAAATTTGATGAGTCGGCTTCCGTTCATCACCTCGTTCTCCCAAAATTTACCAGTATCATGCCGTATTCGCAGCGACTCACCTTGGAAAAATATATTGGGCATGGAAGGGTTATACATTGCATGAAGATTTGTTCCCTTGGGGAAAGAATTAAGAATATCCTTGGCGCTATTGATTTGAGTACTTGCTTTTATCGAGGGAATCAACCGCTCTTCTCGTCCTTCTACGACACCAACTAACCAATAGCGTACAAGGCTTCCATCATCATCAGAGTATATTGCATCTGTCACTGTAAAGTTTACAGACCGGTAATTCGCTGCATTGGTGTAAATGATCAGACGGTTACACAGAGAAGGTAACCAGAGAAATGTCCATAGAGTAGCAGCAGACATAGTAATTTTGGAAATTTTTCGCATGAATTTCAACATGGAATTCTCTCTTGCAAACACCAAAGTTTTGAAAGTTTCGTATATCTATTCCTAATAGGCGATACCCGCTCTCTGCCCCTATTCTCTTGTAATTGGTAAACCCAACCAGTCACTTAATTCTTGTGCCAACCAATCGAGTTCTGACGTTGTCAGATAACCATAAAAGCGGGTTTCCCTGTCTGCACTGACCGATTGCCCGATGCGATAGCTGATGTCTCGGTAAATAGCACCGTAATTGGCAAGCTGTTTCGCCCAAATTTTTAACTCTGGTGGTACCTCTACAATGCCTGATTCACTATCGTGACGATAGAGGCGCTTAACGTAGGTTAATTTATAGAGGTTAGATAGACTGGCATGAAAAACCTGTTGCCGTCTTCCAAACGCTGTTTTAGTTACAGCCATTGATTTTTGATCGATATGGATGCGCGTATGTGCGTTGGCGGCGAAAATGGGTTGGCACAGACAACAAATTCCGGCATACAAAAACATCAAGCCGATTAAAGTGAGGAACCAGTTGCCACTAAGTACAGAGGACAATAAGCAGCTTAGTGAAATGAGAGTCAAAAAGCAGAAAATGAGAAATGAACAACCTATTGCTCCAATGCTTTCAGCAAATTTTTCTGGAGGTATGCATATTTCTAGAGTTTCTGCATCCTTGCGAAGAGAAATTTGGCTGTCAACAGGTTTTTGCCGAGTTAGAGGCGTTGGTGTAGTCGATGACTCAACAGGTTGGGATTGAACAAAAGGCTGCTCTAACGCTTTCAAGGCAACAGTAGCTGAACTAAACCGCTGCTTGCGGTTGGGATGCGTCAAAAGCTTGAGCCATTGTACAAAGCTTGGAGAAAGATGCGCCACGGGTTCAAACTGAAGCAGCAAATCTTCTTGCAGCAAATCAGCGGGATGCATCCCCGTTACCAAGTAGATTAACGTTGCACCCAAACTATACAAATCGGAAGCTGGGAAGGCACGTCCGCTAAATTGTTCGGGTGGCATATAGCCATAGGTTCCAACAATCGTCATTGTCCCGATTTCTCGGACAGCCGTTTGCACAGAACCAAAATCAACTAAATATAAGTCTCCCACCTGATGAGCAGAGCGATCGCCTTTTAGTAAAATATTGCTGGGCTTGATATCGCGATGAATCACGGGAGGATTGCGATCGTGCAAGTAGCTCAATACATTGAGTAACGCTTTAGCAATTTGTTTGACTTCATCCTCGCTAAATGTCCGCCCTCGCTTAATCCATTCCTGCAATGAGGTGGCATCAATGTAACTTTGCACAAGTACAAATCCCCGACAATCGGGTAAATCCACTTCAAAATAATCGAGATAGCGGGGAATCGCTGGATGGGATAGAGATTTTAGGGTTTCGGCTTCCCGTTCAAACAGTTTCAAATCTTCCCAACGGAAGTCACTGTTAAAACTGAGAATTTTGAGGACAACGAGTTCTTGGCTATGTAAATCTTGAGCCAGTAGGGTACGTCGTCCAGCGTTGTGCCCCAACTGACGTTGAATGTGATAGCGATGGTGTAATACCTGTTCTTTTCCTAACATAGCTGCTCTTACTTCTAACCCATCCAAGAAGGTATTGAGATAGAGTCAGAAAAATATGCAGTTTTGCTATCTCTAGCTATTCAATTTTTACAAGTTTACCGTTTTGAATTCGGATTAAAGCATCAGTCCGCTCTTTCTGAAACAGAAATTCCCGTTCGCCTGTGCTGCTGTTAAACTTAAATTCTCCAGTAGCCCCCTTAACTTTAAAATTCGGATTTCTCAGGATATTGTCTAAGTCCTGACGATTGGGATTTTTTTGTTGTAGGAGTTGTTGTAAACCTGCTGCGATCGCTTTTGTTGTATCCTTAGCCATTGGCGATCGCCAGGTGTTTAGCTCTGTCTTCCAGAGTTCCCGAAATGAATTTTTTTCTCTCTCGTCCGGTAAGTAGGGAACTGATAATGTCAAACCTTCTACTGCTTCTCCTCCCCATTCAATGGTTTTATCGTTATATAAAGTAGGACTGCCAAACAGCTTGATGGGTAACTGACTTTCTCGAACTGCCTTGAAGAGTTCCATTGCCTTGGGCAGGTTATTAACATAGGGGGCTAGCATCAGGCTGTTAACATTATTCCTTCTCAGTGCATCAACTACGTTATTCAGATTAAAATTTGGGTCTGCAAGGTTACAACGTAGATCGATATGCTGCCCTTTATAAGCTGAAACAACGTACTTAAATTCGTTTCTAAATGATTCCTGATCGGGGGATACATTATCTACACAAATGACCACTTTTGGGTTGGGAACTGCTCTACCCAGGCCACGAGATAATTGCGCGGCAAAAAAAGTAATTTGGGGAACCATACGAAAAACATACGACCGCTCTTTCAATTGGTTAGCAAAGCTTGTTGGGGAAATCATGACTAATTTCCCATCCTTATAGATAGGAGCTGCCGCAGTAGAAGCATTACTCGAATTATGTCCTACAACTGCAAAAATAGCAGTATCTTTGACAAACTTACGAGCAACTTCTTGAGCGGACGAACTGTCGTTATTATCATTAGCGATCACCACCTGTAATGGCTTGCCATTAATCCCGAAGTCGCGATTAATCTGCTCCTGAACTTCCGCGACGCCTCGCAAAATCTCCTCTGCGATGGGTTGGTTGATACCGATCGGTACGCTGACGGCAATTTTAATGATTTCTTTGCTATTAGCTGCTTTGGCATTGTTTAAATAAATTCGCGCCTCCGGATCGTTAGGCTTCTTCTGTAGAGATGCTTTAAAATTTGCAACTGCCTTGGGGTAGTTTCCATCGGCAAAGGCTTCCACGCCTGCTTGTTTTTCCTCGGTGGTATTTTTTTCGCTTAGAATTTCTTCTCCCAAGCTAATCCCTGACGCCAGGGTAGAATCTTTACCTAGAGCGATGAGTTTATAGATTCCAAAAGCAAGAGTGGCGAGTGCGATCGCTCCCATTCCGCACCAGGCTAGTTTCTTAATTTTAGGTCTAGTTCCTGAATTTTTCGGTGATTCTTTTCCTAATTCCGGTGATGGCTCTTCTAGGGGATAAAATAGCGGGGGTTCTTCAGGATTTTGAAAAATTACAGGTAACCAAGACGCATTAGGAGAGCGATTCTCGATTAACCTTAACTGGTCACGAGCTTCGCGCACAGCTTCATGTAAAGAAGCACCTTCGGCAAAACTTGTGAGAAAACCCTTCAGGAACTTTTGTGCAACTTCATCGTGGACTGGCTCCCGCATAACGATGATATGAGGAATTTGCAAAGTTTCCAATTGTCGTGCTAAACCCAATCCATCGCAGGAGTTAAAAATTGCCAGTTTTAACCCATTTATAACGGCTTTTTCTAAAGAAGTCTTTAACTGCTGAGGTGATAAATATTCTTTGTGATTGAGCCAAATTCGGGCATCATTTCCATCGGCGTGAGTTGAGCTGTGTCCGGCAAAAAAGATAATATCCCAAGGCTGATTTCTGAGATTTTTTCTAAATTCATCGGCACTGGGTTTTTCCAGCAATACTAATTCGTCATTAGGCAGTTTTTCTCTAAGAATATTCCAGTCGGTTTGAATATCAATTTTTTCATCGCTACCCAGAATCGCCAGAATTTTAACTGAACTTCTCAAAGCTCCTTTTTTGGGTGCGCTTCTGCTGCTTATAGCCACTTCAGCCTGATGATAACGATTTTTAAGTAAACGCCATAGCTCCCAGGGTAGCTTCTGTAATTCTTTGTTATCCGTTTGGACAATGAAATTTACAGAATCGTTTCTGTTAACTGTATGTAGCAGTTCCTCTCTTAGTTCCCCTAAGTCAGAACGATCTAGCCACTCATTTAGAGCCACTTCAAACTGCTGAGCATAACTGTTAGCATTATCCTCGCTGTCAGCACTCGAATAGTTTGTATTAATTTGCTCTGGAACCTCTAGCCTTTGTCTCCACCAGCGGTGGTTTTTTCCCCAAGAGTAGTAAGCTTGTTGCCAGTCATTATAGTGATCGATAATTTGTGTTGCTGGCGCAAGTTTACCCTTGACTTCTGGAGCGCAAACCTCCCCATTCTCCTTAATCGTTAAGGTGACAAAAAAACCTTGTTCAAAATCACCTTGGTCAATTCTGAAGATGACTCGCTTGCTCATATCGAGCTTCCTTTCGGTGGATTTATTAAGCCGTATTATACCAGAAAAACAAATAATTAAAAGCCTACATTTAATTTTTATAAAAAAGCTAATAATGAATTTTACAGGAGTAGGCTAAGTTTAGCGATCGCTCACTTCAATTAGCGGGTATAGTTAGGTTAATTCACCTCAACTTAACCTACTTTTGTTCGGGGTTAAACTATAAATTGCTCGGTAATGCTGGTATCTTCTAAAGTCAGACGAACACTGAAGCGATCGCCAACATCAGCACTAAAATACAAAGAAATGTAATCATCTTGCGGTTCGCTTCTCGCTACAGCTTCCAAACGTGGAATAGAAGCACCATTTTCATCTAGTCCAATTAATTTTAAACCGGGTGGTAATTTAGTACGATTTTCCATTGGATAAGCTCGCAGCAATACGGCAACTTTACCATCCAGTTTACGTAAAACGGCGACCATCAAAGCGATAGGATGCCCCATCAGTTGAACGCCTAAATCCATCACCTTTCTGATAGCCGAATCTGGATAATTTGGAGCAATTGCCCATAAATATTCAGCCGCTTTCCAGCGAAGGCTTTCATCTGGAGTATTCTGTATGAGATAAACTAAGGCATCTCGCTCTTCAATATTAGGAGGAAGAGATACTTCACTTTGACTTTTATACAATTGCTTCACCGCTCGTCTAGCTTTTTCTGGTGTTTCTAGCTCAATTCCTCTCACTCGTTGCGCTCGAAATGCTGGTGCTAACGTTTTAGCATTAAATAACTCTTCAAAAGGTTGCCACCCGGCTTCCACAACATTATCTAGCCATCGACTGAGAACCGATATCGTGGATGAAACTGACTGCACCCGTCGTTCATATAACTTCTGTAACCAATAACTTTCATTTAATAATGCTCCCCATTTTTCAAACGTTGCATTCAGGCGAGGAGAATAAGGTGAGGGTTTGCTCAATTTCTCTATCAAATTTTTTGCTTCCGTCTCTGATAGTTTTGGCAAAGCCGTTACTTTGCCTTTTTCATCAAGACAAAGATTAGACGCAAGTTGCATTATCTCTAAGTTTGGAACAACCCAATCTTTCTCAAGATAATAGAGACGATAAATTGGGTCATAATCGGCTTTAGCTTTCAAAGTATTCCGGGAAACAAAACCCCAAACCTGAAGATATTGTTCTTCTAAATCTACTCGTATAGGTAAATAATAATCTGCTGCCCAGTTGGGAATATCGACCCATTCTTGAGGAACAGCAAAATCAGCTATATCAATAGCATCACTAGGAATCAATACCAGCCGTTTACTACCCCAATTAATCCCACATCCACTAACGAATTCCCAAACATTAGGTAAAAGTTTTTCATTGGGAAATACACTCAGAGAAGCTTCTAAGCTTAAATTGTTTTGTATCCAATTCAAAAAGGTATTCAAACACAGAGAATTGAGATAGGCATAATTGCGACCCGTTTCATTAGAGTAACCTTGAGAAGCTAATTTAGCTTGCTCCAAATCACTATCCGAAAGTTCTAACCAGAGATGTTCGGAATAAAGGCTGCTTAAGGTTTGAAGAGTTAATTTCATGGCTCTGTATTTTGGTTACTGTAAATAAAGTTGCAGAATCGTTTCTAACCGGGCTTCGGTGAAGGCAGTAATTCTCTTTTTCGCTGCACACTGAGATGGCAACTCAAGTTGAATTTCCGCTTGGATTTTCTCAGTTATACTGCTGCATACCCATTGGCTCATCACCTCTAACAACTCCTTTACTTCCGCATCAGACTTATGAATTTTAGCTCCAATCACTGAAGGCTTCAATTTTAGAATGTAAAATAGTTTTAATACCTCCCGGCTTTGGATTCCAAAAAGCTGAATGGTTTTTTCAAAAAAAACATCAATTTTGTCAGAATAGTATTGATATAACACCGCTTCAATCTCATTCAGGCATTCGGAACTGGGTTTAAGCCCCAAATGTTGTTCTACCCAGTTCCCAATTTGAGTCAAGATACGATTATTTAACCGCTGAAGCAGACGACTGATCTGGTATTGTGCTTGCCCACTAAATTCTTTACCAATTTGACTTTGTTTGAGTTCTAAGCCATACCTGAGAAAAAGCAATTGCTTTTCTTGAGTTTCTTGCAATCCTTCCAGTAAATGAGCGATAAACTCCCTAAAGGCAACAATGGTTTGATTCATTTCCTCATCTAGCCTGGGTTGATAAGGGATATTTTCTAGTAAAGATATATCTTCATTTTTTGTTGAAGGTGAAAATGTATCGAGAGAAGCAATCGGTGGGTCTAAAAGTTTTCGGATTGCCATTCCGATATTTTCCAGCCAAGTTTTAATATCCTCTCCATTAATATCTAGATTATCATCTTCAGGTAACGCCAATTGCTCTCTAAGTTCGCCATACCGCTTGGCAACATTTTGAAAATGTTCTAGTTTAAATTGATTGACTCCCAATTTGATGGAATTTCTGATTTCTTGGAAGCACTGCCAAGCCAGCAGATATCTTGATAATTCTGCTTGTCCGTAACCTAGATGATGCAAAGCTTCTTTAACTTGTTTTCGCGTCGATCGCGCAGCTAAACCTAAGTGGGTTCGACCCAGTGTATCTATCCCTGTTAGCTCTCGAAACTTGGGAATTATTAAATACTTGATTTTAGCATCAGAAAATCGCTTTAAGGTGGGATACCAATATTCAAATTGAGAACGTTGAGTGTCAAAATTCTCAAAAAATTTTACGGGATGACTCGCAACTTCAGCTCCTATTAGGACTAAATCGCGAAAGTAACTAGGGTTTAAATGAGCCAGTCGGGTAGCGACTTTTTCACAACGTCTCTCTAAAAAAGCAATCCAATGGGTTCGCAAAAGTTCATGCTCTGGATGCTGCTGTAACGCCTCAAATAAATAGCGAGCTATTCTGGCTTCCAGTATTTTTTCATCAAGTTCTGCTAAAGGATCGATTTTTTGACGCAACCCGTTAATGCGATCGCGCAACCGTGGCTCAACTCGCCAAATAATGCGATGTTCTTCTATGCTGTCGGGTAAGGTATAAAAGCATTCTAATGGCATGACTTTAACTGGAGCAACTAGATTAGACCACTTGATGTCATTCAAGTGTGGTGACGTAGCAGTAGTATTTATCTCTGTTAGCTGTGCCACTTATGCAAGAAGTCGATTGAACGATCTAGACGAGCTACAAAGGTTTAACTCCCTGTAATGTGGTCTACTGTTTTATGATTGGGACGAACTCAAACATTTATGCAGTTGGAGACTACTCCACAACAGACAAACGCTCCAGATAAAAAAAGGGGGGATTCGTCAATCCCCCCCAAATCACTCACTCACTCCCGGACTAGATCCGGCTATGCCATCACACCACACTCCACCAAACCTTTAGAAGCGCTGACCCAAACCAAACTGAAGTCGGCTATCCCCTTTATCTGTGAAAGCATAGTCAGCGCGAATAATCCCAACGGGTGAGTTGACTCGAATCCCTGCACCGTAACCAAATCCTGTTCCTGGCTTACCGCGCACATTTCCGGGTTCTCCTAGCACTGTGCCACTAGAACCTAAATCAGAACCAAAGTCAGCAAACAGGACAGCACCGATGGGATCGAAAACGGGGATGCGATACTCAGCAGATGCGAGTACATAGCTGCGGCCCGTGGCCAAGTCACCCGTTCCATAACCCCGGACTGAATTAATCCCACCCAGGTTATGCGCCATGTAAGGCGGCAAATCACCGATTGTTGTCCCACCTTGGACGTTAAACGCTAACACTTGAGGGTCTTTTGTACCCAACAAATTGACGGGTGCGTATTGAGAGTAGTTGGCTTGCAGTCGGTTCATCAAGATATTGCCATTCCCCACCGGGATCGACTGTTGACTGCTAAGGCTGAGGACGGAGCCTTGAGTGGGATTATAGGGATTATTACGCTCGTCTTTGGTGACTCCAGCAGTAACGGAAACCAAGTCATCAACACCCGTGCCGCTGAAGGAGAGGGGATTACCCAACGCATCCTTGGTGATAATATTGCCCTCCTTATCGCGAATGCTAGTACGGGCGTAGTTCAAACCCAGTGACGCATCCCACTCTCCCACAGGTTTGTTCAGGCTGACGCCGCCGCCAAACTGCCCTTCGCGGGGTTGCTCGTAGTTAGTCCCTGCCTCAGAATTATTCTGGAAATCATTATCGAAGGTTTGGGAGATAGAGCGACGCCTAAAAGCGTTGACGTTGTATCCCGGCATATCGGGGTTGCTTGCCCGGTAAGGACTGGTGAAACTGCCGTCAAACTGCAAGTCGCGAGTCCCAACCTGAACGTTAGCGCTGATCTGCTTGTTAACACCGCCGAAATTTTGATCTTTATAGCTAATGGTGCCGAACAGACCGGAACTAGGGCTATAGCCGCCTCCCGCATTGATGCCACGAACGGGGCGTTCTAAAAGGTCGTAAGTCACATCAACTTCTCTAGCATCTCCATTCAGGGAAATGTTGGCATTGTCGAATAGCCCCGACTTGTACAGGTTCTGCAAGTCCTGCTTCGCTACATCTACACGGAACACATCACCGGGCTTGAGTGTCAATTCCTGCTTGAGGAAACTTTCCTTGGTGCGTCCCTGAGTGGGATTCCCCTCTTTATCCAAGAAGCGGAAATTGATGTCACCAACGACGCCTTCTGCCACATTAACGGTGACAACACCATTGCGGTTAGGCTGTATGGATGTCACTTGCGCCAAGACATAACCGTTATCTTCATACCATTTGCTCAGTGCGTCGAGACTTTGGCGCAAGGCAGTTGGACTGACGGGTTGTCCGACTTGAGATTTAAAGATATTGTTAGCAACATCGGAGGTGAGAACCCGGTTACCGGAGAGTTGGAGCGATCGCACAACAACCGGAGTCACCTGATACACAACGTCCCACCCGTCGCGGTTCACAGATTTAGTCACGCGGGCGTCGGTAAAGTAACCTGTGTTTAAAATAGTCGCCACATCGCTATCTAACTGGCTTTGACTGGTTGAACCACCAGCACGGGTGCGAATGCTGTTCAAGACGAGTTGCTGTAACTCCTCTGAGGCACCCACAACCTGCACATCAGTGGCGGTAACGGCTAGATTGCTGTTACCCGTAGACTGATTAGATGTCTGGGCGGACTGGGTTTTGGCCCCAGTTGCAGTAGTTTTAGATGCCTGCACGGTCGAACTCGCAGACGTTCTCGCGGGTTGGACAGGCGCGGAGGTTGTGGGGATTATTACATTATTAGTATTAGTCCTTGTGGAAGTTGGGCCAGACTGAGAAAATACGGGTGTCACAGCCACTTCCGGTGCAGCGATTTCCACAGCTGACTGAGTTGCTGGGGACGCCTCTACAGGAACGACATAGTTATTCGCTGCCGGTTTCGGAGTCGAATTCGCGACATCAGGACTGGCGATCGCCTGGTTGGTTAGCTCCCCAGCCGCGAGGAGTGCTAATGTGGATATTGCAATAGCTCTGCTTAGCATAAATATAGCCTCATCGCTAGTCAGCTTCGTGAAAAATTGCTTTGCTTTTGTTTAAGGTGACCGTTGCTGAAACGCTGAGGTTCCAAGGGCTGTGCCACATCTATATCTGCCACACTTACTGAGGCTGAAGGAAGAACGTTACCTTTAGTCCAGAGGGTCGTCTTTTTGACGATAGGGGTGGCAGTAGGATGATGCTGCCTATTTTTTCCACTTGAATCCTAAGTGCACGCATCAAAGCATGACCTCTCCAACTGCAACGCTGCTCATTTCTTGCCCTGACCAAAAAGGACTTGTCGCCAAATTTGCTAATTTTATCTACGCTAATGGTGGCAATATTATTCATGCCGACCAACATACAGATTTTGCCGCTGGGTTATTTCTGACTCGCATTGAATGGCAGTTAGAGGGGTTTAACTTGCCGCGTGAGTTGATTGGGCCTGCATTTAATGCGATCGCGCAACCCCTACAAGCACAATGGCAACTTCACTTTTCCGACACCATCCCCCGGATTGCCATCTGGGTGAGTCAGCAAGACCACTGCCTGTTAGACTTACTTTGGCGGCAACGAGCAAAAGAGTTTTCCGCAGAAATTCCTTTAATTATTAGTAACCATCCCCAACTCCAATCGGTAGGCGAACAATTCGGTGCCGACTTTCACCACATTCCCATTACAAAAGAAAACAAAGCGGAGCAAGAAGCCAAACAGTTAGAACTCCTGCATCAGTACAACATTGATTTGGTGATTCTTGCCAAGTATATGCAAGTTCTCAGTACAGATTTTATTGCCCAATTTCCCCACATCATTAATATTCATCATTCCTTTCTCCCCGCCTTTGTCGGTGCCAAGCCCTACCATAAAGCCCATGAACGGGGCGTGAAAATTATTGGGGCCACAGCACACTACATCACCCCTGAACTAGATGCCGGCCCAATTATCGAGCAAGATGTGGTGCGAGTCAGTCACCGAGATACGATTGCGGACTTGATTCGCAAAGGCAAGGATTTGGAACGAGTTGTTTTAGCTAGAGCAGTACGCTTGCACTTGCGTCATCAGGCACTGGTATATAGTAATCGGACGGTGGTATTTGCTTGAAGGGTATTCAGCGCTATTTTCCCAACTGACAAATCCCTACCTCAAGACAGAAGCTTTATTGCCGATTTTCTGAATGATTGTAATCATTTGCCCAATCAATCGGTCTTGTTCGTGTGCTTTTATCTCTACTATTCCCTCAACTCAAGGGCGGTAACTTATGGGTTCTTCTTCAGCTTGATTTTTGGCCCTAACCCTTCTGGAGATATGTTCACTATGGGGGGGTAGAGCGTAAAATTCAAGTAGAGTTGAATACCTCTATTCGATATCAGGGGCTTTTAAGGGCAGCTGGGCAAGTTCCTTGTGTCGTTCGCCAGGGAAGCGCCCTCCTTACTTAATTCATGGTTTGATGAAGCATTAATCTGTTAATTTAAAAAATTTCGAGGAAATTATAAATGAGCCTTGAAAGTTCTCGAAAAGGCGTCATTTTAATTGTAGATGATACTCCCGATAATTTAGAACTATTGCATTTTTTTTTATGTGATTCTGACTTTATTGTCGAATTTGCCACGAGTGGCGAAAGTGCACTCAAAAAAGTAGAGGAAATTCATCCAGATATCATCCTTTTGGATGTGATGATGCCGGGAATCGATGGATTTGAAACCTGCCGTCGGTTGAAAATTAATGAATCAACCAAAGACATCCCCGTAATTTTTATGACGGCGCTTTCTGAGACGGTCGATAAGGTTACAGGGTTGAGTTTGGGCGCGGTGGATTACCTAACTAAACCGGTTCAGGAAGAAGAACTTAAAGCCCGTTTGAACAGCCACTTAACTATTCGGAATTTGAATCTCAGCCTTCAAGAGCAAAATAAAAGGCTGCAAGAGGAAATCTTAAAGCGTCAGCAAAAAGAGGAGGAACTACGACTCTCAAATCAAGCGATCGCAGCCAGTATTAATGGTATTGTAATTGCCGATGCCACAAAGCCTGATTTACCGATAATCTACATCAATCCGGCATTTGAGCGGATAACAGGTTACACAGCAGAAGAAATAGTTGGACGAAACTGTCGTTTTCTGCAAGGAGAGGACAGAGATCAACCCGCACTTGATGAGCTTCGCGCAGCACTCCGAGAGGGGAAAAGCTGTACTGTAATTCTATCTAACTATCGCAAAGATGGAAGACGTTTTTGGAATGAGTTGAGTATTTCACCCATCTATGACAATGCTGGGAACCTCACTCATTTTGTAGGCATTCAAATGGATGTCACAGAACGTAAGAATGCACAAGAAGCACTGCACGCTCAACAGGAACAGACGGAGAAACTACTGCTTAATATCCTGCCAGAACCCATTGCACAGCAGTTAAAACAGCATCCCATTACCATTGCTGATAGTTTTGAAGAGGTAAGTGTTCTGTTTGCTGACCTTGTTGGCTTTACTGAATTGTCAGCTCAACGCTCTGCCAAAGAATTGGTTGAGATGCTCAATGTCATTTTCTCAAAATTTGACCAGCTTGCTGAGAAACATGGTTTAGAGAAAATCAAAACCATTGGCGATGCTTATATGGTAGTGGCGGGATTGCCAACGCCTCGTCCTGATCATGCCGCAGCGATCGCAGAAATGGCGCTGGATATGCAACAGGCTATTAGTGAAGTTAGTGCTGAGATTAGCGAACCCATCAGCATTCGGATTGGCATCAATTCAGGGCCAGTTGTCGCCGGTGTGATTGGTCTGAAAAAATTCAGCTACGATTTGTGGGGCGATACTGTTAATACAGCCTCTCGTATGGAATCTCTAGGTATTCCCGATGCGATTCAGGTCACAGAACAAACGTATCAGCCACTAAAAGATCAGTATTGGTTTGAAGAATTAGGTGTCATTTCGGTCAAAGGCAAGGGGGAAATGCTCACTTATTTGCTCAAAGGCAGAAAATCACAGCTTTGACACTCTTGATCGGGATTAGCGATCGCGCATTATTGAAGTTGGGGAATTGTTACCACATATTGGCAGCAAGAATATAAGATTGCTAAAAAACGATGAATCATTTTTCAGAATTTATCCAAACTAGTTTTTTTCAAGCTCATCAATACTGGTATTGCTGCTGCACTGTTATAGCCAACATCCCCTCCAATCAAATGGTGAGTTATATGCGAGGGTATTTAATGTATGACTCACCTGATGATACTGATATACCTTTGTGCTGTGAAGGTGATCTAGAAACTTATCGCAGCGACTATGGGCTGAATTTTCGCACCTCAATTGAGGAAGATACGAGTTTATATTCATTGGTTAAAATTCATACTCCACTGTCTTTTCGCCTTGAACGACAGGGGAATCAACAATTATCTGCCGCCTTTAAGTGGCAAGATTATCGTGAGGTTCATAGCAGCAATATCGAATTACTGGGATATCGATCGGGTGTATTGTATGGATTGGGGAAGTTACAAGCTATTGATACCGATGAGCCTAACGATGAGATGATGTATCTCATAAGTCTAAGCCAGCCACAACCTCTAAGTCGAGATATCTTTCAACAACAAAAGCATCCAAAATTTGGCAAAACTAATCCCGAAAAAATGAATTTTGAATTTTGGAAGTATATGGTTAAGACCCGAAATTCTGCTTATTCAGCTAGCGCAAAATTTGGAAATGTAGAGAATTTACTTGATTCCCCAGTCTGGTGTTTTGATAGATTTGGCGTATCAAGAACAGATTTATCAGATGGTAGGGTAATCTGCATAGGGGGTGAACATGAAGATTATTACGATCCAGATTTTTATATTTACAATGATGTCATTGTTATATATCCCAATGGTGAAATCACAATTTATGGCTATCCCAAAGAAGTTTTTCCTCCCACTGATTTTCACTCAGCAACCTTGACAGGTGTGTTTGGGGAGTCTATTTACATCATAGGATGTTTGGGGTATTTACAGGATAGAAAAATTGGCGAAACTTCTGTTTATTTCCTCAATTGTGAAAGCTTTGATATTTACGAATTGGAAACAACGGGAGAGAATCCTGGTTGGATTTATAAGCATAAAGCGGAGTTTTTAGAACACGAATACTGTATCAAAATTGAACAAGGTAAAGTTTTAGAATTAGAAGGAGATAAAATAGTAGATCGAGAGAATACAGAAATCTACTATCTAGATCTATCAACTTATAAATGGTCTCGTGGTGCTAGAGGATAGCGATCGCTTATAAAAAATCTCACTCCAAGCGCATCTTCAGTATTTGCGTACTTGCATAATATAAAATTTATGAATGGAAATTTGGATGAATAAAATTGTATCTACAATCCTAAGATGTAGTGTGGGTATTGCACACCAACGCTAAAATAAGCTTTTTAGCTTCTGTAGGCAGTGCCACCTTAGGGTTATTGAGAATGGTGCAAGATTTGAGGCTAGCTAATCATGCGGAAATTTGCCTGAAGTGGCACTTAACTTAATTCTTTATTACTTTCATTCCGAGATGCGGTTTAAATCGACACCAATCTGTTAGCGGCTACAGATAAAGTGTTATTCGACACATAAAATGGGCAGTACTGGACTCGAACCAGTGACATCCTGCTTGTAAGGCAGGCGCTCTACCAACTGAGCTAACCGCCCGCTCTCGCTATCATAACATAGACTAACACAAGAAAACACAAAAATAAAAATATGCCTTCTGGTCAAACACACGATCGCATAACGCTCTGGAGCTTGCCAGTAGTGACGGGTTTGACCTTGGCAACTACGCGAAGTGGCGATTTAGCGTTAATCGTTTCGGGGGGGTTTCTCTTTAGCGGGCTGATGTTTAGCCCTGATTTAGACCTGAAATCACTACCGTTCAAGCGTTGGGGATGGCTGCGCTGGATTTGGATACCCTACCAAAAGGCAATGCGCCATCGATCGCTTTTTTCTCACGGCCCTCTCATTGGTACAGTAGTGCGGGTGCTTTATCTAGCGGTTTGGTTTGTTGTAATAGGAATTCTCGTTTTAGGCGTTATTCAGTTATTTAGGGACGTTCCTTGGAGTTGGCCGAGGTTTTATCGAGACGTGGCGCGATTGGTAATTGATTATCGCGCTGAGTGGATTGCCCTGTTTGTCGGGTTGGAACTAGGGGCAATGATTCATTCTGTCAGCGACTGGACAAGTACAGCTGTCAAACGCTCCAAGAGGAAGTCAAGCCGCAAACCGACGACTCGCAAGCGCACTACTTCCCGGCGTAGATCCAAGAAATAAGCGAATCGGCATTCAAGTTGTATAGTCAGCTAATAGGCATTCAATGGGAGCATGAGCAAATTTTTGAAACTCTTGTGGGATGGGCATCTTGCTTGTCCAGTGTAGGGAATTTCAATTAATACCAATTTCATAAAATAGCGCTACACATCGACCCCCCAACCCCCGATATCTTGGGGGGAGCCAGAACAGCCTCTGTAGCAAGCATTTAGGAAAATGGTATAACTTAAAAGCCATCAATTGCATCAAGGAATTTCAACTTCGTCGAGCCATGTTAGAATGCTAGCTTTGCTCTGTGTTAATCCCTTATAAGCCAGCGATTCCGGTGTCATGGATTCAATCGCAGAATATAACTGAGAGCGCAAAACGGGGTCTTTTTTTATCGCCCTACAGTCCCGAAAGTAAGTCCGAATTGTGAACAAAGCCGCTTCGTACTCCGGAAATCCCCAGATAACCTGTCGCTCAATTCGTAGATAGAGGCGGGGGCATTCCCGGTCGAAACTTCGACCCTGCCACTGATTCATGGGCACATCAGGGGGCGGTTCGGGGTGATGGTTTAATCTAGTATCGGTACTCAAACCCCAAGCAAAGCGTACCATGGGTTCCCGGACAATCATGGTGTGAACCATTGCTGTTGCCCGACGGTTGATTTTTTCCATATCGGCTACAGGTGCGTGTACTGTAGCAAAATCTTTGCCAATTTTCTCTTCGGCCGCCCAGTGGTTGGGATAGCACAAATGTATAGCGCTAAGCCAGTTAGTCCCATTTGCTGAACGGCAGACAACGGCCAAGTCTTCTTGAACTTGCGCTGCTAGAGCATCCAGAGTTGAGGCGTAAGGCACACACAGAGGACTATTCTGATTCTGGACGTGCTGTAACTGCCAGCCTCCATTCAGATACAGAGTTTCTCCAGTGAGTTGGTTGTGCAGTGTTAGATTACCGTTAGTTAACCGTTCTGCCTGAAAGTGTTGAGGGTGTTCGTGGGTGAGGCGTTCAATGATTAAATTAGCGATCGCACCAGCTACAGCAGCAGAATAGTTGTAAGTTTGATAATACTTGCTCAATCGTTCAGCACGAGCGAGGATTTTAGCCTGACGATAATGTACAAAGTTATCATCAATCTGAAACACTTGGCGATCGGCTGGCTCGTTACCCAAGCAGGAACCAAAAGGAATTAAACCGGGTTTGACTTCATACCGTCCATTAGCAAGCGGAAAATAGCAAGCCGAACCCTGTAATGCCTCAACTGTCTTTACTTCCTGTCGCAATTTACTGATATCGTGTCGGACTCAATAACCATAATATCAACCCTGCTCCGCCGATATTCTCAGACTGTTTTTATTACTGACACAGGGACTCCAGTAAAAGGTATGATTTAGCTGCGGTAGGCTAGAGAAACTTCTTTAATCTCTTAGAGAGATTGCAACAAGAATAGTTAAGTGGTTGTTTCCTATATGTCTACCTCCCAGGAACCAGAGCAGTTGAGTATCCAAGTATCTGCCTTAGAAGCGCTGCAACAATTAATTGATGTTGTTGCCCAGTTGCGATCGCCCCATGGTGGCTGTCCTTGGGACTTGGCTCAGACGCCCCAAACCCTGACTCCGTATGTAATTGAGGAAGCCTATGAGGTAGTAGATGCGATTGGAAATGGAGATAAAGACGCGATCGCAGAAGAACTGGGAGACTTGTTATTGCAAGTTGTCCTCCAAGCGCAGATTGCTAGTGAAGCGGGTGATTTCACCCTCAAAGAAGTCGCTCAAGGCATCACCCAAAAGCTCATCCGCCGCCATCCTCACGTTTTTGGGGATGTCAAAGTTCGAGATGCTGACGAAGTCCATCAAAACTGGGAGCAAATCAAAGCGGCGGAAAAAGGAGAGACAACGGCTGAATCTCAGTTACTTAGTCGCAAACTAACTCGTTATGCTCGGACATTGCCCCCCTTAATGGCAGGGATGAAAATTTCTCAAAAAGCGGCTGCTGCTGGCTTTGAATGGGAGAATGTGGAGGGTGTGTGGGCGAAATTTAACGAAGAGTTAGGGGAATTTCAACAAGCGATCGAGCAAAAAGATAAAGCTGAGCAACAATCAGAACTAGGAGATTTGCTGTTTACTTTGATTAATATTGCCCGTTGGTACGACCTCGATCCCTCAGAAGCATTGCAGGGAACGAATCATCGCTTTATTCAACGATTAAT